>VGVT01000022.1 GCA_016873935.1 Betaproteobacteria bacterium
CTTCTGATTCCTTGCTGTCTGAAGGAAGCGATCCAGTAAGCTGCCATTCATTTGGGGCCGCGCACGCTTAACTTAAGACTAACCGCTTGAGAAGGCGCCCCTGAAGGACCGCATCAAGCTGGTGAAGGCATTCCAGAAGGCGGAAGAGGCACGGCGCAAAGCCAATGAAGAGGCCGCCATTCGCCAGGCCAAACTCCAGCAATTGGCGGAGAGGTTCGGCAAGCGTTGATCTTGGGCTTGGGCGGGGTGGAAAAAGCGCAGCACCTTAGACGATGAAGTTCCGAGCCTCCACACTGTCCGGCCATGCCTACAAGCGCCTCTCAGAGCGCTTCAAAATAGAGGCCACCGAGCTTCTCCGGCTGCTCAACGCTGGCTTGGGCAAGGGGATAGGCATCTCGGAACAAACACATCTTGTGCATCGCCTGGTTTGGAGCCACCTGGACGAGGCATTCCTCGTTGCCATACAGGATGTGACCGACGGGACCGTGCTCACCGTCCTGCGGGTCGATATGTATCGTGAGAGGTATGCGGAGAATCTCACTGATAAACACCTGCGCCATGTAATCAACCAGATGGTTCACGCGGGGTACGCCCCGCCAAGCCTGTGGGCTACGGGTGATACCCAAGAATTCGTCACCGTTCATGCGACTCTCGCGACATCCTCCACAACAGTACCGCTGGGCCGGTGGCGAGGTTTGGTGACCTCCGCCGATTTGTCCGAGCTTGGCCGCCGAGCCGAGTTCTGGGAGTGGGTGGTCAGCGAACTGGCCAGGCGCGGCCATGAAGTCAGCGCTCTCGAAAGCATCACCGCCAAGTTCACCGGCGGCGACCACCAGGCCGTGCCGTATGCGCTCGCAGGTGATGACTGACTCTCCCCAGGATTCACGGCAGTCAATTGGTACAACTTCAGCACTTAAATCAAGGACCACTAAGACTGCCGTTCTCTGCGAGGCACACTTGGAGTAGAAGCCCAGATAGCCTCAGACTGACCGGCAAAACCTACATGACGCCTACACAAAGAGATTCCGCACTGAACAGACAATGGGTCACATAGCTGCAACCCGCATGAATATTGGCGCCCACGGCAGGAATCGAACCTGCGACCCTCCCCTTAGGAGGGGGATGCTCTATCCACTGAGCTACGAGGGCGGACGGGCGTGGATTCTACCTCACCGCAAGCCAGGCGCTTCCCGCGTCAATGCTTTCAAGGGATCATTGTCGCGGTCCCGGCGCCCTCGAAATATCGCGCGAATCGGCCTTGAACCCGGCCGACCCGGCGCCAATAATGAAACCATGCCTCCCCGTTCCACCGAGTCCATCATGAGCCATCTCACCGCCAAAGACCGTCTTGCCATTCACGCCGCCCTGGATGCACAGCGCGCCAAGTTGCTGCATGGCCTGAAGGCCGCCATGGAGGAGAGCGGCCAGACCCAGTATGCCGCCGTGCTCGGGCGCTCCTCCGGCGACAGCGCCGACGAAGCCCTGGCGGTGACCCTGGGCAATCTCTCCGCCGCGCGCATGGACCACGAGGTGCGCGCCCTGCAGGCCATGGAGGACGCGGCTGGCCGCCTCGACACAGCCGATTTCGGCATTTGCGAGGACTGCGGCGCCAACATCCCCGCTGCCCGGCTCATCGCCAACCCCATGGCCACCCGCTGCATCGCCTGCCAGGAACGGCACGAGCACACCTTCGCGGGCCAGTTGCACGGGTCGCTGTAACTCCGGCCCCTGCTCCTACAATTGCGGCCGGGGCGACCCGGCCCCGCCTATTGCCGCCGCCGCATGCCCTATCTCACCCTAGACCGCGTCTGCCTGGCCTTCGGCCACTGGCCCCTGCTCGATGGCGCCAACCTGGTCATCGACAAGGGCGAACGCATCGGCCTGATCGGCCGCAACGGCGCCGGCAAGTCCAGCCTGCTGAAAATCCTCTCGGGAGAACTCAGCGCCGATGATGGCGTGGTCTGGCGCAAGCCCGGCCTGCGCCTGGCCAGCGTGCCCCAGGAACCGGCCTTCAACCCCGTCCACACGGTGTTCGAGGCGGTCTCCGAGGGCGCCGGTCCCGCCCGGGGCCTGCTGGCGGCCTACCACGCCGCCGCTCATGCCGCCGCCGACGGCACGCCCGCCGCCCTGGCCGATCTGGAACGCCTGTCGCACGAACTGGAAGCGGGCGACGTCTGGCGCCTCAACAGCCGGGTGGAGGAAACCATCGCCCGCCTGGGCCTGGATGCCGACGCGCGGGTGGACGCCCTCTCCGGCGGCACCCGCAAACGCGTCGCCCTGGCCCGCGCCCTGGCCTCCGAGCCGGAACTGCTGTTGCTGGACGAACCCACCAACCACCTCGACTTCACCGCCATCGAGTGGCTGGAGAACCTGCTCGCCGAGTTCCCCGGCGCGCTGCTGTTCATCACCCACGACCGCGCCTTCCTGGACCGGGTGGCAAATCGCATCGTCGAACTGGACCGGGGCCAGTTGCGCCAGTACCAGGGCAACTTCTCCGCCTACCAGGCCAAGAAGGCCGAGCAACTGGAGGTGGAGGCGGCGCAGAACCGCAAGTTCGACAAGTTCTGGAAGCAGGAGGAAGTCTGGATCCGCAAGGGCATCGAGGCCCGCCGCACCCGCAACGAGGGCCGCGTGCGCCGCCTGGAGGCCCTGCGCCGGGAACGCAGCGCGCGGCGCGAACGCCTGGGCCAGGTCGGCTTCGCCCTGGACGCCGGGGAACGCTCCGGCAAGCTGATCGCGGAATTCGACCAGGTCAGCTATTCCGTTCCTCCCTCCCCCATCGAGGGGGAGGGGCTTAAGCGGCGCACCCTCATCCGCGACTTCTCCACCCGCATCCTGCGCGGCGACAAGCTGGGCCTGATCGGTCCCAACGGCGCAGGCAAGACCACCCTGATCAAGCTCATCCTCGGCGAGATCGAACCGGATGCGGGCCGCATCAAGCGCGGCACCCGCCAGGAAGTGGCCTACTTCGACCAGTTCCGCAACCAGCTCGACGACGACGCCACGCTCATCGACACCATCTCGCCCGGCTCGGACTACGTCGACATCGGCGGCCAGAAGAAGCACGTAATCGGCTACTTGGAGGAATTCCTCTTCCCCGGCGAGCGCGCCCGCGCCAAGGTTTCCGCCCTCTCCGGCGGCGAACGCAACCGCCTGCTGCTGGCCCGCCTGTTCGCCCGCCCGGCCAACATCCTGGTACTGGACGAACCCACCAACGACCTCGACATCGATACCCTGGAGCTGCTGGAGCAACTGCTGCAGGACTATCCCGGCACGGTCATCCTGGTCTCGCACGACCGGGCCTTCCTCGACAACGTGGTGACCCAGTCCATCGTCTTCGCCGGGAGTGCTGACAACCCCGGCAAGCTGCTCGAAATCCCCGGCGGCTACGCCGATTGGCTGGCCTGGCGCGCTCGCGCCCAGCCCGAGCCGGCCGCCGCGGTGAAGGCTCCGGCCAAGCCTGCCGTGGCTCCGTCGCCAGCCAAGCCGAAGAATTCCCTGAAGGGCATGAAGGCCGGCCTCAGCTACAAGGAACAGAAGGAGCTGGAGGCCCTGCCCGGCCGCATCGAGACCCTGGAAGGCGAACAGGCCGAACTCGCCGCCCGCATGGCCGAGCCGGCGGTCTACGCCGACCACGCGCGCGCCGCCGAACTGCACGCGCGGTCCGCCGCCATCGAGGAGGAACTGCTGGTCCTGCTCGGGCGCTGGGAGGAACTGGAAGGCAAAGGCCTGCCGGCAAGCGCGCCGTAACCATTCGTTACAAGCCCACACAACTCCGACACGCTTCCCTTACAGACGACTCCTAGAGTGCACAGCACCGGCATCGCATAGGTGTGCCGGCAACCTCAAGCAAGGAGTCGACCATGAAAACCTCTAGCGTTCGCAAGCTTATCGGCCTGGCCGGCCTGGCCTCGCTCACCCTTCTGGCCACCGGCGTCCAGGCCGGGCACGGCTATCCCGGCCACCCCGGCCACTTCCAAGGTGGTCCCAACGTCGAATACCGGCAGCATTACGGCCCCGGCCCGCGCTGGGGGGACATGAACATCGAGCAGCGCCAGCGCCATCTGATGGCCCGCGTCGAGCAGGGCTTGCGCAGCGGCCGCCTGACCCACTACGAGGCGCGCGAGCTGTTCCAGGACCTGCGCCGCAGCGAGATCCTCGAACGCCGCTTCGAGGCGGATGGCCGCCTGAGCCGGGCCGAGTGGTCCGAACTCGACCGCGTGCTCGACCGCGTCGCCCGCGACCTGCGTCAGGAACTGCGCGATGACGACCGGCGTGGTGGCCGGCCGGGCTGGGGCTACGGTGGCTACGCCTGGCGTTGAACCGCACCGGCCGCGGAGCGGTCATGCGCCCGCGGCCCGGCTTCAGGCCGGGCTGGCGGGCGCGTCCAGGGCTGCGCGGCAGTCCGCGACGCGCTGCAGCAGTTGCGCCCGCTCGCGGATGTCGCCGCGGCAGGCGCGCAAGGCGGCCTGAAGCGCGCGTGCCCGCGGCGAGGCCAGTGCCGTGTCGACGCGCGGGCCGCCGCAACGATTCAGTTCCGGCCGCACCAACCCGCCCGGCATGCGGGTGTCGGCAGCGGTGTCGAGGCCGCAGAATCGGGCCAGGCCGGCGGCCACCCCGTCGCCACGTATGAACCAGTCCTCGTAATGCACGACGTGGCAGGCCGCTTGCGTATGCCACAAGGCATCGCAGGTGCGTCGCAGCCAGACCGACTCGGCCAGCGGCGCCGAAGCCTGGTAGGCCCGCATGAAGGAACGCAGGATGTCGTCCGGCTCGCGCAGGGCCAGCAGGTAGCGCGGGGCGATCGCCTCGGCAGAGAAGATGCGCTGCCACAGCGGCAGGAAAGACGCGGTGCGGGGATCCTTGAATCCCCACACGCCGCCCGCTTCACCCAGGCGCTCGCGCAGCAGCGCGCGCAAGGCGATCTCGGCCGCGGCGGTGGCCGGCGCGTCGAGCCAGTTTGCCGGCAACGGGTGGTAGGGCCAGGCCCCCAGCGCGCGCATGAGATCGGCCTGGATGCGGACGATGCCGGCATCCTCGTAGAACCCCTCCGGATTGTCTTCCCGCGCGCCGATCAGTGCGGGCGACACGCGCATGCCCAACGCGGCGAGGACCTGCATGAGCAGGGAAGTGCCGCTGCGGCCGGCGCCGAGGACGACGATGACGGGGCGCGAGGCGTTGAAGGCGGCGGATGGCATTGCGGCGCGATTGTATCCCCTGCCCCATGGCGTGCCAGGGCAGCATGTGGTTTCCATTTCCGGTTTCCGCCCGCGCCGTCTTGTGCTCAAATCCCCTCCTTTTCCGCGCACCGGTTTGGCGCACGGGGACCATCCCCACCGGCCCGCCCTTATGCAAGTCACCGTCAGCGAACTGCTCGTCCGTTACCTGGAACGCCTGGGCGTCGAAGTCCTCTTCGGCATGCCCGGCGCCCACGTGCTGCCGATCTACGACCGCCTGCACGGTTCCGCGGTGAAGAGCGTGCTGGTCAAGCACGAGCAGGGCGCGGCCTTCATGGCCGGCGGCTATGCCCGCGCCTCCCACCGCGTCGCCGCCTGCATCGCCACCGCCGGACCGGGCGCCACCAACCTGGTGACCGGCATCGCCAACGCCTATGCCGACCGCCTGCCGGTACTGGTGATCACCGGCGAGACCTCCACCTACATCTTCGGCAAGGGGGGCCTGCAGGAAAGCGCCGGCGAGGGCGGCGCCATCGACCAGATGGCGCTTTTTTCCGGCATCACGCGTTACCGCAGGCTGGTCGAGCGCACCGATTACCTCGGCCAGGTGCTGAACCAGGCCAGCCGCGCCCTGCTGGGCCCGGATCCGGGCCCGGTGCTGCTGTCGATTCCCTTCAACGTGCAGAAAGAACTGGTCGACGCGGCGGTGCTGGAGCAGTTGCACATCCCGCATGCGCAGGCGTCGGCCCCGGTACCGGCGGGTCCGGTGCCGGAACTGGCGCGGCTGCTGCGCGAGGCCCGCCACCCGGTCATCATCGCCGGCTATGGCTGCATCCGCGCCGGGGCGCGCGGCGAGGTTACCCGCCTGGCCGAGGCGCTGCGCATTCCCGTCGCCACCAGCCTAAAAGGAAAGGGCGTGATCGCGGAAAACTCGGAACTCGCCCTCGGCTGTCTCGGCGTCACCTCCAACGGCAATGCCCACCGCTACATCGCCGAGCAGGCCGATCTGGTGCTGTTCCTGGGCGCCGGCTTCAACGAGCGCACCAGCCACATGTGGGACGCGCGCCTGCTGGAGGGCAAGCGCGTGGCGCAGGTGGACCGCGACGCCGCGCAACTCGGCAAGGTGTTCCGTCCCGACCTGGCGGTGCGCGGCGACATCCGCGCGGTGGTGGACGAACTGCTCGACCTGCTGGCCGACTGCCCGGCCAAGGACGCCGACCGCCTGGCGGCGCATCGCCAGGCGCTGGCGACACCCGATCCGGCCGCCCTCGCGCAACGCGCCAGGTTCGCGCTCATGGAGGCCTTCTTCCGCCGCCTGGTGCGGCGTTTTCCGGGTGAAGCGCTGATCTTCGACGACAACATCGTCTTCGCCCAAAGCTTTCTCGGCGCCTCCCACACCCACCATTACTTTCCCAATTCCGGCATCTCCTCCCTCGGCCACGCGATCCCCGCCGCCATCGGCGCCAAGTTCTTCCACCGCGACACACCGGCCTTCGCCATCCTCGGCGACGGCGGCTTCCAGATGTGCGGCATGGAACTGATGACGGCGGTGAATTACGGCATCCCGCTCAATACGGTGCTCATCAACAACGGCAGCATGAGCCTGATCCGCAAGAACCAGTTCCAGCTCTATGGCGAGCGCTACATCGATTGCGACTTCGTCAATCCGGACTTCGGCCTGCTGGCGGCGGCCTTCGGCATGCGGCACTATCGGGTGGAAACGGAGGCCGACCTGGACGCCTTGTTCGCGCAGGCGGACCTCGCCGGCGGCCTTAACCTCATCGAAATCCTGTTGGACAAGCATGTCTTCCCCAGCTACCTGTCGGCTCGCTGACCTCGACGCCCAGCTCACCGCCCAGCGCCAGGTCATCGCCCGCTTCGAGAGCGCGCTCTGGGAAGGCGGCTTCAACGACAAGCTGCTGGCTTCCTACCAGGCCGCCTGGCGCCGCCTGGAAGCCCTGATCGCCACACGCGGGGAGCCCGATCGCCGCCACGGCTTCGTCCTGGTGATCCCCGTCGCCGACAGCCCCCGGCAACTGCAGGCCTGCCTGGCCAGCCTGCTGGAGCTGTGCGCGGCCTACGGCTACGGCGGTCGCGACGCCCAGGGCCGCTGGCGCAAGGTATCGGTGTTGCTGGCCGACGATTCCGCCGACCCGGCGGTGCTGGCGGAGAACCGGAGCCTGGCCGAGACCTTCGCCACCCGCGGCCTGCGCATCCGCTATTTCGGCCCGGCCGAGCAGACGGCCCTGCTCGACCGCCTGGCCGACCTGGACCTGGCCCCCATCGTCGGTGTGCACGCCCGCGCGGGCTTCAGCCACAAGGGCCAGGCCATGATGCGCAACATCGCCTACCTGAAGCTGGCCGAGATTTGCGCCGAGGAGGCCGAGGCCCAGGGCGGCCCGCCGCTGTTCTACACCCTCGACGCCGACCAGACCTTCGAGGTCAAGGTGGCCACGGCAACGGGCGACGCCGAGGTGGCGGCGTTGAGCTTCTTCCACCGGCTGGACGAGATCTTCCGCGACCCCGGCGTGCGTGTCCTCACCGGCAAGGTGGTGGGCGACCCGCCGGTCTCGCCGGCGGTGATGGCCGGCAACTTCCTGGACGACGTCATCGGCTTTCTCGCCGAGATGGCGCGCACCGAGCCGGGCCGGCCCTATCCCCGCCACATCGCCAGCACCCGCGGTTCCGGCGAGGCCGCCTACCACGACATGGCGGACCTGTTCGGCTTCAAGGCCGGCGGCGAGACCTATCGTTTCCGTTGCGGCCTGGGCGGTGCGCCGGACAACGCCGCCTGCTTCGCCGACTTCGCCCGCCGCCTGAACCGCTTCTTCCACGGCGAGCATCCCACCCGGGTGACCTACTACCGCCATGACGGCTCCGGCGTCGTGCCGGCGCGGACGGTCTACACCGGCAACTATGTGTTCCGGCCCGAGGCCCTGGACTGGTTCATCCCCTATGCCCCCCTGCGCCTGCGCATGTCCGGCCCGAGCATGGGCCGCCTGCTCAAGGCCGAACTGGGGGCGGGCTTCGTCTCCGCCAACCTGCCCATGCTGCACCGGCGCACGCTGGAAGCCACCGGCCAGTCGGAATTCCGTCCCGGCGTGGTCGACCGGGATGCCTGGGTGGACCTGTCCGACGAGTTCGAACGCCAGTTCCACGGCGACGTGCTGCTGTTCGCCATGGAACGCCTCACCGCCCTGGGTTATCCCGCCACCACGCTCACCGCAGCGGTGGTCGGCGAAGCCCTGGACGCCAGCCGCGAAGACCTGCGCCGGCGCTATGCCGACAAGCAGGGCGCCATCCTGGAGCGGCTCGCCCGCCTGGAAAGCCTGCTGGCCGAGCCGGAGCATTGGTGGAACCGGGACGCCATCGACGCCGCGGCCCTGGCCTGCTTCCATACCTTCGCCGCCAACATCCGCCGCAATTTCGGTCCGGACTCGCCCTGCCAGGCCCGCCTCGACGACCCCGGCCAGCGGGCCGACTGGCGCCGCCGCCAGATGGCGGCCATCCTCGGCCTGCTAGCCCAGCGCGGCACCTGGCTGGAGGCGCTAAGCCGGCTGCAAGCCGGGCGATGATTCCCAGCCTGCGCCGCTGGTTGCACCGGCGCCAGTACCCGCAACGCTACGACCAACTGGACCGGCTGCTGGCGAACCAGGCCCTGGACCGGGCCGCATTGCGGGTCAGGCAGCAAGATGACTTCGCCGCCCTGGTCCGCCATGCCGCCACCCGGGTGCCCTATTACACCCGCAGTCTTGGCGACCTGAATGCCTGGGACGGCCGCCCCGAATCCCTGCCCATCCTCACCAAGGAAGACGTCCGCCTTCACCTGGACGACCTGCTCGACCGCAACGCCGACCGCGCCCGGGTAGGCCTCGGCCACACCGGCGGCTCCACCGGCCAGCCCCTGGCCTTCTGGTACGACGAGGCCAAGCACGAGCTGATGCGCGCCGGCATGATGCGCGGCTTCATGATGTCCGGCTGGCGGCCGGGCCAGAAGGTGTTCTACCTCTGGGGCGCCCGCCAGGATGTGGGCAAGGATGGCGTTTTCGGTCAGCGCCTCGCGGATGCCCTGGCCGGCGAGCACACCGTCGCCGCCCTGGAATATTCGGAGGAACGCCTGGCCGCCTGGGCGGCTCGGATCCGCCGCTGGCGCCCCACCCTGCTCTACGGCTACGCCTCGGCGCTGACCGAACTGGCCCGCTATGTGGTGGACCGTAACCTGACCATGCCGGACAGCCTCATCGGCGTCTATTCCACCGCCGAGATGCTGCTGGACGAGCCCCGCAACCTGATGACGCGGGCCTTCGACTGCAAGGTCTTCAACCAGTATGGCTGCCGGGAGGTGCCCAACATCGCCTGGGAATGCCGGCACGGCGGCATGCACGTCATGGCCGATCTGGTGCATCTGGAATCCGTGAACGGCGAGGACCGCCTGCTGGTCAGCTCCCTCAGCAACCGCCTGATGCCCTTCATCCGCTACGAACTGGGCGACGCCGGCCGGCTGCTGGAAGGTGAATGCCCCTGCGGCTCGCCCTTCCCGCTCATGGCAATGGGGCTATGCAGGAAGAACGACCTGATCCGCGCGCCTGGCGGCAAGCGCGTCCACCCGGCGGTGTTCAACCGGCTGCTCTATGGCCTCACGCAAATCCGCCAGTACCAGTGGCGGCAGGTGGCGGCGGACCGCATGGCCCTGGACTTGGTGTGCCCCACCCCGCTAGATGGTGACCTCGTCGCCCGGCTCGAAGCCGGCCTGCGCGCCGAAGTGGACCCGGCCATGCGGCTGGAGGTGAATTACCGGACGGAGATCGCACGCACCGCGTCGGGCAAGCAGCGATACATCATCGGGCTGGAGTGACACTCCGGCGAGCCAGGCCAGAAATACCTGCGGGCAACAATACCCCCCTTGAGCCTTACCTGAACAGGTATAAAATAACCGCGATGGCCGACACAGATAAACCGCTCGAATGGATTGCGAGCAGCTACAAGGATCTGATGGCGCTGCCGCCCGACGTGCGACGCCGCTTTGGTTACGCGCTGTCGCTGGCGCAAAAGGGCGACCAGGACGATGCTGCGAAGGTGCTCAAGGGCTTCGGCGGCGCCGGCGTGCTTGAAGTCATCAAAGACGATGCCGGCGGCACGTATCGCGCCGTCTACACGGTGAAGTTCGCGGAAGCGGTGTTCGTCCTGCACTGCTTCCAGAAGAAGAGCAAGAGCGGCATCGCCACGCCGAAGGCAGACATGGACATCATCCGCGCTCGGCTGAAGGTGGCCGAGGCATTGGCAAAGGAGCTACGCAATGCGCAAACGAATCATTGAGGGCGTCGAAGTTCAACGCGGTTCGGATAACGTTTTCGCCGACCTTGGGCTGCCCGACGCCGAAAAGCTGAAGATCAAGACCGGCCTGGTGGTCGAGATCAGGAAGGCGATGCGTGCTCTTGAGCTCACCCAGCAAGAGGCGGCCAAGCGCATGGGCATCTCGCAGCCCAAGGTGTCGGGCATGATGCGTGGCGATTTCACCAACCTGTCCGAACGCAAGCTCATGGATTGCCTAAATCGCCTTGGCTACGACATCGAAATCAAGGTGCGGCCGGCATCCGAGCCGATCGGGCATTTGACGCTTGCGACAGCCTGAACGGCTGCGCGGCACCTTCGGGTCAACTGCTGCCCGATGAGGACGTCACCCCATTGCTGACATTCGCTGGGGCTGTCAGGCCCGTCTCCACTAGCCGCGGTGACCGGAAGCAGTCTGTGGGGCCACGCATATCCAACCACTCGCTTTGGCCGCCCCGCCCCAGCAAGCGACCATCTGAACTCACTAAACCCGATTCCCGCTTTCGCTGGAATCGGCGAGCCGACTGCCGTCAGCCCTCCGACCCGCAGCCGCAATCGCCCGGCTTGCCGGGTTCGGCGTACTTCTCGTCTTCGCGTTTCTCGCGCTGGGCTTCGTACTCGGCGCGAATCTTTTCGGCCTTGGCCTTGAGGCGTTCCGTGCGCGCCTCGTAGGCGCCGGGCTGTTCTTCCAGGAAGCGTTCGCCGAACAGGGCGTGCTTGAGGAAGTTGTAGCCGAAATCGAGCAGGGCCTCGTCGTCGGCCAGCAGGGTGGCCATGACTTCCATGGGCACGTCGTAGGTCCTGTTGAAGGTTTCGCTGGAGACGAAGGCGCGGAAGCGGTCGACGTCGTAGCTGGCCATGAAGAAGAGCTGGTTGGAGATGGCGGGCGGTTTGCCGATGGCGGGGCCGGCGGATTTCTTCTTCAGCACCAGTTGACGCCAGCCGCGACCCTTCTCGTCGTAGACGTCTACGCCCTGTTCCTGGCGGTATTCGTCGATGCTGAGGGAGCGCGGCTCTTTGTGGCCCCAGCAGTGGGGTTCCTGGACCAGGGCGTAGGAGGTGCGGTCGGTGAATTCGTCCTGGTTGCGCATGGATAGCAGGGCCACCGGGTAGTAGCGGCAGGCGGTGGGGCGGTCTTCGTAGACCGCGCAGCCTTCTGGCCGCATGAACTGGCAGGCGGTGCCGCCCTCGACGGGACGGAATTTGACGCCGGGGGTGCCGTCCTGATCCATCTCGTAGGGCACGGTGTACTGCTTGAGAAAGTCGCCGGAGGAGAGATTCAGGCGGTTCTTCAGGCGCAGGATGTCGTAGGGGGTGAGGGTGATGTCGATGTTGGAGCAGCAGGCGTTCCAGCAGCCGACGTCCTTGTGGCAGCGGAACTGGATGACCTTGTCGCCTTCCAGCAGGGTGGGCATGACGGGGGAGAGCTCGAAGGGCGCTTCCTCGGCGAGATTCTTGAACTGGCTGTCGTCCATGATCGACTCGGTCAACTTGTGGAATGGAGCCCTATATGGGCCTGGAATCCCCATGCGCAAGAGACCGCTCTTGCGCATGGAGGTTCGTAAAGAAAAAAACCGGGCGCCTTGTGAGCGCCCGGTCCATGAGCCAGCTAACGCTTAGTGGGCGGCGGCTTTGAACAGCTTGGACTTGTCCACCAGGTCGACGTGACGACGCTTGAAGTTGGTCCACTTCTTGGTGGTCTTGTCGTAGATGGAGTTGCCGAAGACTTTCCAGTTTTCCTCATCGACGAAGTTCTTGTCGGTGCGGTAGTAGAAGCCGGGGTAACGGCTTTCCTCGCGGAACTGGATGTGCTTCATGTGGGCTTCCGCCGTCAGGATGCGGTGGTAGTTTTCCCAGGCGCGCAGCAGTTCATGCAGATCCTTGGCGCGCATCTTCATGGCGTCCTCTTTCAGCATTTCCAGCTTCTGCTCGGCAACTTCCAGCATCTTGTCGTTGGTGTTGTAGTAGGTGGCAACACCGGCAACGTACTCGTCCATGATCTTCTGCAGACGGAACTGCAGCATCTTGGGGGTGATGTAGTTGGGGTTGACGTCGATGGCGGTGGTGTAGTCCTTGAACTCCAGGTAGGTACGCACCGGACGGTAGATGTCCTCGACCAGCTCTTCGACGGAGGTGTCGAGCTCGACCTTGAGATCCTTGTTGTCCAGGCAGTACTTGACCATGGCCTTGGCGGCCAGGCGGCCCTCGGTGTGGGAACCGGAGGAGAACTTGTGGCCGGAGGCGCCAACGCCGTCACCGGCGGTGAACAGGCCCTTGACGGTGGTCATGCCACGATAGCCCCAGCTCCAGCCCTTGGGCAGGTGAGCGGGCACGCCGTCGATCTCGGGATCGGCCGCGGTGGGGGCGCCGACGTCGGTCGGGCCGGAAACCCAGATACCGCAGCAGCCGGAGTGGCTACCCAGCAGGTAGGGCTCGGTGGGCATCAGCTCGGAGTTCTTCTTCTCGGGCTCGACGTTCTCGCCAACCCAGATGCCGCACTGGCCGACGCACATGTCGAGGAAGTCTTCCCAGGCTTCGGCTTCGAGGTGCTTCACTTCGCGCGGGGACAGGGTCTTGGCCAGGTTGCCCAGGGCGGTGACGGTGTCCATCCAGATCGGGCCGCGGCCTTCCTTCATTTCCTTCAGCATGACGTGGTTACGCAGGCAGGAGGCGGGCACGGCGGCCTGGCCGTACGGGGGGTACTGGTCCAGCATGGCCTTGTTCTTGGACAGGTAGTCCTCGCCATAGGCGTTGGTGGCCTTGGCCTTGAACAGCAGGAACCAGGCACCGACCGGGCCGTAACCGTCCTTGAAGCGGCAGGGCACGAAGCGGTTTTCCATCATCGTCAGTTCCGCGCCGGCTTCGGCAGCCATGGCGTAGGTGGAACCGGCGTTCCAGACGGGGTACCAGGCGCGGCCGGTACCCTCGCCCACGGAACGCGGACGGAAGATGTTGACGCAACCGCCGGCGGCCAGCAGGATGGCCTTGGCCTTATAGACGTGCAGGGTGTGGTTACGGGTGGAGAAGCCGACAGCACCGGCGATGCGGTTCTTGTCGTTCTTGTCGTTCACCAGCTTGACGATGAAGATGCGCTCTTCGATGCGGTCCATGCCCAAGGCCTTCTTGGCGGCCTCGGCGACGATCCACTTGTAGGATTCGCCGTTGATCATGATCTGCCACTTGCCGGAACGCACGGGCTTGCCGCCGTCCTTCAGGGAGGGCAGGCCTTCGCCAATGGCGGCGGCGCCGTCGTGACGCTCGCCGTTGGCGTCGGTCTTCCAAATGGGCAGGCCCCACTCTTCGAACAGGTGCACGGAGTCGTCGACGTTGCGGCCCACGTCGTAGGCCAGGTCGTCACGGGTGATACCCATCAGGTCGTTGGAGACCATGCGGGCGTAGTCGGCGGGATCCTTGTCGTCGCCGATGTAGGTGTTGATGGCGGACAGGCCCTGGGCCACGGCGCCGGAACGGTCCATGGCGGCCTTGTCGACCAGCTTGATCTTCAGGTCCACGCCGGCTTCGGCCTTGGCGACCTCGGCCCAGCGCATGACTTCATAGGCGGCGCCACAGCAGGCCATGCCACCACCAATCATCAGGATGTCGAGTTCTTCCTGGATGACGTCGGGATTTCCAAATTCAGCCATTTCTATTACCTCTCTCGATTACTTGCGGATCAGTTCGGCGGGGTTG
This sequence comes from Betaproteobacteria bacterium, assembly GCA_016873935.1. Taxonomy (GTDB): domain Bacteria; phylum Pseudomonadota; class Gammaproteobacteria; order Burkholderiales; family Thiobacillaceae; genus PFJX01. The sequence goes on from VGVT01000022.1 coordinate 14,199, forward strand.
CCAGCGCGGAAACCGCCCGTGGTGTCACGGGTGAAGGAACCGACGGCCTCGATGTCGGCCAGCTTGGGCATGGGCTTGCCGCCGAAGGGATCGATGGAGCCTTCCGGGGTGGTGCGGATCGGGAACTTGAAGCGCTTCAGCACGCCATTGCGGAACTTGATGGTCCACATGATGGAATCGGAACCGCGCAGGGGCTGCACGGAGCCGCCCAGGGGCACGACGTCGGCGTAGTGGCGGGCTTCGATGGCCTGCTGCGGGCAGATCTTCACGCAGGAATAGCATTCCCAGCACTGCTCGGGTTCCTGGTTGAAGGACTTCATGGCGTGGCCGGTCTCGGAACCATCGCGGTCCAGCTTCATCAGGTCGTGCGGGCAGATGTACATGCAGGCGGTCTTGTCCTGACCCTTGCAGCCGTCGCACTTGTCGGTACGGACGAACGTAGGCATTGATTTCACTCCTTGTTAGCTAACAACCCGCGCGGTCTCCCGCGCGGCCCATTCAGAAAAAACCGAGCCCCACCTTGGCCGGTGGGCGTATCGCGAATCCGCTTCCGGCGGGCTCGGTGTCCTAAATTCTTTTGAGCGGGTAGCGGGTAGTTTGTAGCCGGTAGCTTTTATTCATGCGCGCCTTCGGCGCGGAAATTCAAGCTACCAACTACCAGCTACGAGCTACCAACTCCGATCAGGCTGCGGAATGCCCCTTCAGCTCCACCTTGACGTTCTGCTCGGCGGTTAGGCCCTGGTAATACTTCTTCAGCACGGCGGCGACTTCCGGACGGCTGAATTCCACCGGCAGGTCCTGGCCCTCGGAGAGCATGGCGCGTACCTTGGTTCCGGACAGCAGGATGCGGTCGTCCTTGGTATGCGGGCAGGTGCGCTGCGAGGCCATGCCGCCGCACTTGTTGCACCAGAAGGTCCAGTCGATGTTCATGTTGACGGTCTCCAGCGAACCCTTGGGGATATCGTCGAAGATCTTCTGCGCGTCGAAGGGGCCGTAGTAGTCGCCCACACCGGCGTGGTCGCGACCGACGATGAGGTGGGAGCAGCCATAGTTCTGGCGGAACAGGGCGTGCAGCAGGGCTTCGCGGGGGCCGGCATAGCGCATGTCCAGGGGATAGCCGGCCTGGATCACGGTGTTGGGGGCGAAGTAGTTGTCGATCAGGGTGGCGATGGCCTCGCTGCGCACCTCGGCGGGGATGTCGCCCGGCTTCAGGGCGCCCAGCAGCGAGTGGACCAGGACGCCGTCCATGGTCTCGATGGCGATCTTCGCCAGGTACTCGTGCGAGCGGTGCATGGGGTTGCGGGTCTGGAAGGCGGCGACGCGGGTCCAGCCCATTTCCTTGAACTTGGCGCGGGTCTCGGCGGGGGTCATGAACTGGTCGCCGTACTTGGCCTTGAAGCCGCCGTCGGACAGCACCTTGACCGGGCCGGCCAGGTTGATGGGGCCCTGGTCCATGACCATCTTGACGCCGGGGTGGGCGACGTCGGTGGTCTTGTAGACCATCATGCACTCGTGGCCCTTGTCGATGCCGAAGATCTCGGTGACCTTCATGGTGCCCATGATCTCGCCGGTTTCGCCGCTCACCAAGGCGACATCCTGGCCCAGGGAGAGGGTCTGCGCGGTCTGGGTGTCGGTGGACAGGGTGACGGGGATGGGCCAGAACAGGCCGTTGGCCATCTTGTAGCCGTCGCACACGCCCTGCCAGTCGCCGTGGGTCATGAAGCCTTCGAGCGGGGTGAAGCCGCCGATGCCCATCATGATCAGGTCGCCGGTCTCGCGCGAGGACATCTTGATCTTGGTGAGGGTCTGGGCGCGGGCCAGTTCGGCTTCGCGCGCGGCGCCTTCGAGCAGCAGAGGCTTCAGATCACCACCGCCGTGGGGGTTCACGAGACGGGACATGCGGGCTCCTAGAACGTGTTGATTAGAAAAGGCTGATAAGCCGAATGGGCGGCGAGAATAACACCCCCCCCACCCCCTCACTAATCAGACTTATTTCTTTGCAAATAAATTTTTTTTGGGAGTGCCATGTCCGGATAGATCCCGCCGCGGAATCCGCCGCGCCTCTGACTGCCCGCACCAATCCACGGGCGTGGCTGGAGCCTGGATGGGGTGCTGGCTAGAATGCGCGGCATGTGAGGAGCCGAGACGCCAATGCGAAAAATTTATCTGCTGATGCTGGCAGGCCTGCTGCTGGCCGGCTGCGCGAACTCAACCATCCAGAGAAAGGATGGCACCACTTCCAGCAGGGCTTTCTCCGTCGCCCATCTGGCCAAGACGGACGCGGATATCCTCAGCGAACTGACGCAGAAGGAGGTGCTCAAGAGCCTACGCACGCTCACCGAAAAGCTATACCGGCGCAATCCCGTGGAATACCGCAAAGCCGGACACACCACGGTGGAAGCGGCCAGCGCCCACCTCTTCGATCAGTTGGCCAATTGGGCGCAAACCCCGCTGGCGCGGACGAACTGGGAGGAAGATTTCCGGCTGGCTTTCCAGGAGGGTTTCGAGGGGGACCGGGTACATGCCTTCATGGGCGCGCTCACCGGCATGCTGATGGCCGCCTACAACCACAAGACCGAATTTTTCCTGCTCGACGAGCTTTCCGCCCAGAAGCTTTACAACAGCGCGCGTAATATCGAGGTGGCGGTGTGGAAGCTGTCGTCGGCGAGAACCGTCCAGGGCGGCCGCTTTCTGCTCAGCAACAGCATGGATGGCGAAATCCAGAACCTGTCCTTCGAACGGGAGTTCGGCAAGCTGATCGCCCAGCAGGATCTGCTCGCCGTCTATGTCGAAGAACGCACGCACCGCACCATCAGCCGCGTCTTCCAGAACATGACCAGTTTTGTCTTTCTGCCGATCTGAGCCCCCGCGCGGCACGGCGGCCGTCGGCGCATACTGATGACGTGACGACGCGTCCGGAGGCGACATGCACCCCATTGACTACGACATCCTCGGCGACGACATGCAATACGTCGAGATCGTGCTGGATCCGGGCGAAGCGGCCATCGGCGAAGCCGGAGCGCTGATGTTCATGCAGGCGGGGGTGGAGTTGGAGACGGTGTTCGGCGACGCCTCCGATGCCGACTCCGGGTTGCTGGGCAAGCTCGCTGGCGCTGGCAAACGCCTGCTCACTGGCGAATCCCTGTTCACCACCGTCTACGCCAACCGTTCCGCGGAATCACGCCGCATCGCCTTCGCCGCGCCCTATCCGGGCAAGATCATCCCCGTCCGTCTGGACCAGATCGGCGGCCGGCTGGTCTGCCAGAAGGATGCCTTTCTCTGCGCCGCCAAGGGAGTCGGTCTGGGGCTTGCCTTCCAGCGCCGGCTGGGCGCCGGCTTCTTCGGCGGCGAGGGCTTCATCCTGCAAAGCCTGGAAGGCGACGGCACGGTGTTCATCCACGCCGGCGGCGCCGTCGCCGAGAAAACCCTGGCTCCGGGCGAGGTGTTGCGGGTGGACACGGGCTGCCTGGCGGCGCTGCAACCCTCGGTGGACTACGATATTCAGTTCGTGGGCGGCATCAAGACCGCCATGTTCGGCGGCGAGGGCCTGTTCCTGGCGAAGCTCACGGGGCCCGGCCGGGTCTGGCTGCAGAGCTTGCCACTGTCGCGCCTGGCCGGTCGCGTGTTCGCCGCCGCGCCACAGGGGGGAGGCCGCCAGACCGGGGAAAGCGGTGGTCACCTGGCCGGCGACCGCTCCTGAACCCACGGTCACGGATCGGTAACATGGCTCGGCTACCCTCGCGTGTTTTCACGGATGTGGACGGTATGGACCTGATTCTCTGGCGTCACGCCGACGCCCAGGATGGCAGCCCGGACATGGAACGGGCCTTGACCGACAAGGGCGTGCAACAGGCGCAACGGATGGCGGCCTGGCTCAACGCGCACCTGCCGAAATCGACGCGCGTGCTGTCCAGTCCGGCGGTGCGCGCCTATCAGACGGCCGACGCCCTGGAGCGGAAGTACGAAACCATTCCCCAGATCGCCCCCGGCGCCGACGCGGTACATGTCCTCGCCGCGGCCGGCTGGCCGGATGCCAAGGGCTGCGTGCTGGTGGTGGGGCATCAGCCGACCCTGGGCGAGGCGGCGAGTCTGTTGTTGTTCGGCGAGGCCCGCCCCCTGAGCATCAAAAAGGCGGGGCTGCTGTGGCTGACCAACCGCGTGCGCGGCGACCACCCGCAGACCGTGCTCAAAGGCGCGATGACGGTGGAACTGCTGTAGCGCGGATCAGGCCGGCGGGCTGTTGTCAGTCCAGGCCGAGTTGTTCCACCCAGGCCAGGGCCTGCAGGTGGGCCTCGCTGACCTGGGCCGGAGTCAGCATGAGGGATGTGGTCAGGTTTTCCAACTGGCCCTCGTCGCCGCTCTCCACCGCTTCCACCAGGGAAAGGAAAGGCCCGTAGAGGCCGCTACGGTCCATCAGCGCGTCGGCCAGGTTCTCCGAAATCACCAGCCGTTCCAGCACCTGATCCATGGGCATTTCCAGGAAGGCCGGCAGCAGGGAGAAGACGCCGACAATGAACAGGTTGTCCTGGTCCGCCTTGTTCAGGATGTGCTTGCCCAGCAACTCGCAGAGCCGGCCGCGGGTGATGGCGGTGCGCGACAGTGCGGGCGAGGTGGGCGAGTCACCTGCAGTCGCCAGCAGCAGGGTTAGCCAGCGATACAGCGGCTGCCAGCCCAGGATGCTGACGGCGTGGCGGATGGATTGGACCTCGCAGGACAGCCCGAAGCCGGCCGAATTGATGTAGCGGAGCAGCTTGAAGGTAAGCGCCACGTCCTTTTTGAACAAGGCTTCGAGATCCTTGATGTCGGCGTTCTGGCGGACCTTGTCCAACAACTGGATGACGGTGGCGTGGCCCGGATTGATGATCTTGGCCACCAGATTCTCGGGGCGCGCGAAGTAGTAGCCCTGGAAATAATCGAACCCCAGGTCGCGGCAATGCCGAAATTGTTCCGGTGTTTCGACCTTCTCCGCCACCAGCTTCACAGGATACTTGCGCACCGCCTTCGCCATGCGCGCGAGATCGGCAGGCGCATGCGCCAGCACGTCGAGCTTCACGAAATGCGCCAGCGGCAGCAGTGGCTCGGTCTCGGGCCGGTAGTGGTAGTCGTCCAGGGCGATACGGTAGCCGGCCTGCCGCAGTTGATCGATTCGCGCCAGCACTTCGGGGGAAGCCTCGACGGTTTCCAGCACCTCGATCACCACCTTTTCCGTCGGCAGCAGCGTGGAGAAGTCCGACATCAGCATGGAGGTGTCCATGTTGATGAATGCCAGCTTGCCCTTCAACAGCCACTCCGTGCCCATGTTGCACAGGGTATTGGCGATGACAATCAGGCCCGCGTCGACATCGGATTCGATGTGGGCGCTCTCGGCCTGCGAGGAATGACGGAACAGCAACTCATAAGCCATCAGCTTATGGCCACCGTCGACGATGGGCTGCCGGGCGATGTAGGCGTCAGTGATCATGATCGGGACAGAGGGGGGAGCGCCGCTCGCGGTCCCCGGTTCGAGGAGTCAGACGTTGGAGAACAATCTCATCGGCGTATCGGCGGTGACATTGGCCAGTAATTCCTCCATGTCCAGCACCAGGACGATGGAGCCATCGCCCGACAGGGTGGCGCCGGCAATACCCTTGGGTTTGATGTCTGAAAGGGGCTTGATGACCACGTCGTCGCGACCCACGAAACCATCCACGGCCATGATGAAGGTGCTGTCGGAGGCATGCATGAGCACGCCGAAACCGGGAGCCTGCCTGGCGTCCCAACCGATCAGCGTGGCCAGACTGCGCACTGGCAGGACCTCGTCGCGAACCACCATGGTGGCGCGGCCCGACACGCGCTGCACCTCCTCCGGCTTGATGGGTATGATTTCCCGCACCATGGAAAGCGGCACCGCGAAGGACTGGTTGTTGAGCCGCACCACCAGCACCGGCAGGATGGCCAGAGTCAGCGGCAAGGAGATGGTGAAAGTGGAGCCCTGGCCGGGCACCGACACCACGTCGATCTTGCCGTTGAGCTTGGCGATGTTGGTTTTCACCACATCCATGCCCACGCCACGCCCGGATACGCTGGAAATCTGATCCTTGGTGGAGAAACCGGGCAGGAAGACCAGGTGCAGGCTCTGGCGGTCGTCGAGACCGTTCGCAGTCTCCGCGTCGATGATGCCTTTTTCCACCGCCTTGCGGCGGATGACGTCCGGGCGCATGCCCTTGCCGTCGTCGGAAATCTCGATATAGATGTGGTCGCCCACCTGGCTGGCGGACAGGGTGACGATGGCCTTGGCGGGCTTGTGCGAGGCGGCGCGCTCCTCGGCGGTCTCGACGCCGTGGTCGACTGCGTTGCGCACCAGGTGCACCAGGGGATCGTTGAGATCCTCGATCATGGTCTTGTCGAGTTCGGTCTCCTCGCCGGAAAGCACCAGCTCCACATCCTTGCCGAGCTGACGGGCGAGGTCGCGGGCCAGCCGCGGGTATTTCTGGAACAGACGGCCGATGGGCTGCATACGGGTCTTCATCACCGCGTTCTGCAGGTCTGACACCAGCAGATCAAGCTGACTCACCGCCGTATCCAGGGCCTTGAGTGTGTCCTGATCGTTGCGGCCATGCAGGATCTGGGTCTTGAGATTGGCGATGCGGTTCTTGGTGAGGCCGATCTCGCCCGACAGGTTGAGCACCTGGTCCAGCCGCGCGGTATCGATGCGGATGGTGGTTTCCTTTTGCAGCGTCTGGGGCGGCGCGGCACTGGAGGAGGCGGCGCGGGAGGGCGTCGGCAGATCCTGCGCGGGGGCCGGACGCGGCGGCGCAGCCGCGGGTACCGCGGCTTGCGGAGCAGGAACCCCGCCCGTCAAGGCGGCGTGCAGGGCATCCCAGTTGATGTCTTCTCCCCCAGTCGGCGGAGCAGGCTCGCGGACCGCTTGGGGCGCGGACTGGGCGGCCGGCACGACCGCCGCGGCGGGGGGGGGCAGATTCCCGGCCAGGGCGGCATCGAGCGCGCCCAGTAGGGCGGCATCGGCGGCCTGCGGCTGCACGCTCTGCCCCAGAGCACCGAACATGTCGCGCACCGTCGCGGTGGCTGACATGATGATGTCCATCAACTCGGCGCTCAGGCGGAGCTCGCCGTTACGCAATTTATCGAACAGGTTTTCCGTGCGGTGACACAGGTTGACCAGATTCTCCACATTGAGAAACCCCGCGCCACCCTTGACGGTATGAAAACCGCGGAAGATGTCGTTGAGCAACTCCCGGTCATCGGGGCGCTTTTCCAAATCTACCAATTTGTTGTCTACCTGGGAAAGAAGCTCCCCGGCTTCAAGCAGGAAATCCTGCAGCAATTCTTCCATTCCGGCGAAGTCGCTCATGCTCTACTCCCTCAAAATCCAAGGCTTTCCAGCAGGTCGTCCACCTGCTCCTGGCTGGTCACGACGTCGGACCGCCCGGCGGCGTTGACGACCGGACCGTTGAGCAGGCCGGGGTCCATGGTCTGGCGCTTCTCTTCCGGCGTGGTCTCGATCAACAGGGCCAAAAGCTGGGCCTCAAGATTTTGCGCCGCCTCCAACACCTTCTTGATGACTTGGCCAGTCAGGTCCTGGAAATCCTGGGCCATGATGATTTCCATCAACTGGGCGTTGGTGGCCTCGGTCCGGGTCGGCACGTCGGCCAGGAAGGAACGGGTGTCGAGCACCAACTGGCGGAATTCCGCCACGCCCAGTTGTTTGTTGAACATCTTCTCCCACTTGCCGGCCAGATCCTGGGCGCCGCCCGCGAGTTGGGCCTGGATGGGCTGGGCGATCTCGGCGGCATTGAGGGCGCGTTCGGCCGCCTTGGCGGTCATCGCGGCAATGTAGTTGAGCCGGTCGCGGTTGTCGGGAAGTTGGTTTGCCACCTTCTCCAGGGTCTTGTCGTAGCCGAGTTCGCGCAGCAGGTTGTGCAGGCCGCGGGTCATCTGGCCGAGTTGGGAGAACACCCGCTCGGGGCAGACCCCTTCGGCCTCCCCCCCTTCGCTTTGGGTCACGGCCTTGGCGATGCTATCGAATAGGTTCTCCAATTCGGGGGTATCGCCATCCGCCTTCGGCTTGGCTTCCGCCTTTGGTGGCTCGGGAGGTGCCACGGTGGCGATGCTGTCGAACAAGGCTTCCAGTTCAGGGGAGTCGCCGCTCATCGTTGCTCCTTGTCGGTCGTTGCGCCCGCGTCACATTCCATACTTCTCGAAGATCTTGCCCAGCTTCTCTTCGAGGACGGCGGCCGTGAACGGTTTGACGATGTATCCGGAGGCCCCGTTTTGGGCGGCCTCGATGATGTTTTCCTTCTTCGCCTCGGCGGTGATCATGAGTACAGGCAGATGCTTGAGGCCGGGATCGGCGCGGATGGCCTTGAGCATTTCAATACCGGTCATGACCGGCATGTTCCAGTCGGTCACCACGAACTGGAAATTACTTCCCTTCAGCTTCTGCAGGCCCACCGAACCGTCCTCCGCCTCGTCGACGTTGGTGTAGCCGAGCTCCTTGAGCAGATTTCGCACGATGCGTCGCATGGTGGAATAGTCATGTACCCTGCTTGCGCCCACCCCACCCTGTCCTGAGCCATGTCCAAGGTCATCCCGAAGGAGAATCTCACCGCCTACCAGCGTTGGGAACTGGCGCAGTTCGAGGAGGGCGGAGCGCCACATGAGCGAGTCCGCACCGGCCATGAAGGCAAGTCCGCCAAGGTGGTGCTGCCCACCGCCGAGGAGGTGGAAAGCCTGCACCAGGAAGCCTGGCGCCAAGGCCATGAGCTGGGCCTGGAGGAAGGCCGCAAGGCGGGCTACGAGGCGGGTATGAAGGCCGCCGAGGAGCGTCTGCGCCTGCTCGCGGCGCTGGTGGACACCCTCGATGGCGCGCGTCTGCGTCAGGACGAAGAGATCGCGCGGGAGGTGCTGGCCCTGGCCCTGACCGTCGCCCAGCAGGTCGTGCGCAAGGCCATCCAGGTAAAACCCGATCTCCTGCTCGAGGCACTGCGCGACGCCTTGCTGACCTTGCCGGTACTCAACGGCCACCAGAAAATCGCCGTGCATCCGGACCATGTCGAGTTGGTCCGCGATTGGCTGGTGCATGAACACGGCCACCTGTCCTGGAAGGTTCTGGCGGATCCCAAACTGGACCCCGGCAGTTTCCGCTTCGAGAGCAGCCACAGCGAACTGGACGGCAGCCTGCGCGCACGCTGGCGGGAAATCACCGAGTGTCTGGGGGTGGACGACGACACATGGCTGAGCTGAACCGCTGCGAGGCCCTGCTCAACTACCTGCGTGACTGCCAGGAAGCCGTCTGCCTGATGACCCCCTGGCGCGCCACCGGCCGCCTGACGCGCATCGCCGGCCTGATCATGGAGGCTTCCGGCATCAAGCTCGCCACCGGCGTTTCCTGCCGCGTGGCGATGGCCGGCGGCCAGCAGGTCGACGCCGAGGTCGTCGGCTTCTCCGGGGAGCGCCTGTTCCTCATGCCTTCCACCGACATCTATGGCCTCGGCCCCGGTGCCACGGTAGAAGTCGGCGCGGTGTGCGGCTTCGAGCCGCCGCGCATCAACAAACCCTACTACCGGCGCCGCCGCATCGAGGACCGCATCCGTCAGGTCGCCGTGGGCCCTGAACTGCTGGGCCGTGTCATCGATGGCGCCGGCCGTCCGCTCGACCGCTTGGGCATCCTCGAGCCGTCGCGTCGCGCCCCCCTGTATTCGCGCTCGTTCAATCCGATGGAGCGGGAGCCCATCCAGGATGTGCTTGACGTCGGCGTGCGCGCGATCAACGCGCTGCTCACCGTCGGCCGCGGCCAGCGCATGGGCCTGTTCGCCGGCAGTGGCGTCGGCAAGTCGATGTTGCTGGGCATGATGGCGCGCTATACCGAGGCCGACGTGGTGGTGGTCGGTTTGATCGGCGAGCGCGGCCGTGAGGTCAAGGATTTCATCGAAAACATCCTTGGCGAGGAAGGTCTCCGACGTGCTGCCGTGGTGGCCGCGCCTGCGGATTCGCCCCCTCTTCTGCGCCTGCATGGCGCCGCCTATGCCACCGCCATTGCCGAACACTTCCGTGATCAGGGTTTGCATGTCCTGCTGATCATGGACTCGCTCACCCGCTTCGCGCAGGCACAGCGGGAAATCGCCTTGGCCGTCGGCGAACCGCCGGCCACAAAAGGTTATCCCCCATCGGTTTTCGCCAAGCTGCCGCAATTGGTGGAACGGGCCGGAAACGGCCGCAAGGAAGGCGGTTCGATCACCGCCTTCTACACGGTGCTGATGGAAGGGGACGATCAACAGGACCCCATCGCGGATGCCGCCCGTGCCATTCTCGACGGGCACATCGTGCTGTCACGCCAACTGGCGGACCAGGGCCACTATCCGGCGATTGACATCGAAGCCTCGATCTCGCGGGCCATCACCGAACTCCTACCGAAGGCGGAACTGGAAAAAGTGCGTCGCTTCCGCGGCCTGTATGCGCGTTACCAGCGCAGCCGCGATCTCATCACCATCGGCGCCTATGCGCGCGGCAACGATCCCCAACTGGATGAAGCCATCGCGCTGTATCCCGGCATGGAGAAATTCCTCATGCAGGATTTCCTGGACAAGGATGACTATCGGTCCAGCCGGCAACAACTGGACGCACTGCTAACCTCCGCCTGAATTCGCGAACCGGCCGCCGATCCATTTCGGCGGCCGTTGTCGTGCGGGTGGTCTTACTTCTTCTGGCTCAGCTTCAGGAAGCGGGCCAGCAGAAAAAGCCCCATTGCGATGATGAAGCCGATGGTGAACAGGCTGAGCAAGCCGATGTCCGAGCCGAACAGTTCCTGCATCACGACGTCCATAGCGTTCTCTCCTTAATGTGCCCCACGCGGGGGTGTGGTCGAAATGGGAGCCGAGGCCGCCAACCGCCAGGTGCCGGCCTCCGTCAGCGACAATTCGCCCGCCAGACGCCAGACTCGGTCGTCCGGTTCAAGGGCGATGCGATGCCTGCCCAGGGGCCCCTCGGCCAGTTCGCCGGCGTAGTCTCCCTGGGCGGAGCGGAAAAGTTGCACGACGCGATCGCGGGCCGCGTCGGTAGGATGGGCAACGAACAGTTTCAAGCTGGCCGGGGGCGATTCCAAGCGGCCCTGCAAGGCCACCACGAAACGTCCGCGCTCGGCGCTGATCTCCGCTTGAAGACCCAAAGCCGAGGCGGCCTCGTCCAACTTCGCGTCGGTATTCACCACAGTCATGCCCTGCTTCTTGTAGCCCTCGTTCACCAGACTGTCCGGTTTATGGGCGGCGATGAAATAGGTGGCGAAGCTGGCCAACACCGCCGTCGCGGGCAGACCCGCGATCAGCCAGACCATGGGTTCCTTCCACCAGGCACGCTGCGTAGGTTGGCTCATGGGCGTGGGATCCTCATTTCAGGAAGCTGGACTTGGCTTCGCGCACGATCCCCGGATCGTCCTCGGCCTGGATGGTCAAAAACACGGGTTGGCTGGGCTTGTTCAGCTTCAGCCGATCGGCGCGCAGGGTAAGGTTGTGTTCCAGGGTGCCCAGTGCCGGCACCTCCGCGCTGGCACCCGTGGCGACGCTCAGCCCGTCGATGCCCGCGGCACGAATGCTGTAACGATGCGGCCGGTCATCCATGTTGATGATTTGCAACCGGTACAGATTCTCGATCTGGCCATTTTCCACTTCGCGCGACAGCGTCAAGCGGTCGCGGATCACGTCGGCACGCAAGGGGATGCGGTTGGCCAGGGTATAGACGAAGGCCACGCAGATGCCGAGCAGAACCACCGTATAGAACAGGGTGCGCGGCCGCATGGTGTGCTTGAGAATCTCGCGGTCTTCGTACTTGCCGTCGACGGCGTTCTGTGTCGAATAGCGGATCAGCCCCTTGTGATAGCCCATCTTGTCCATGACCTGATCGCAGGCATCGATGCAGGCCGCGCAGCCGATGCACATGTATTGCAGGCCGTTGCGGATATCGATGCCGGTCGGACAGACCTGCACGCAGATGCCGCAGTCGACGCAGTCGCCCAGGCCCATCGCCTTGTAATCGGCGGACTTCTTGCGCGTACCGCGGGACTCGCCGCGGCGGTAGTCATAGGTGATGATCAGAGTGTCCTGGTCGAACATCACGCTCTGGAAGCGGGCATAGGGGCACATGTACTTGCACACCTGCTCGCGCATGAAACCTGCGAAGCCCCAGGTGGCGAAGCCGTAGAAGAAGATCCAGAAGGTCTCCCAGGGCCCCAGGGTCCAGGCCAGGAAGGACTGGCCCAGTTCGACGATGGGCGTGAAATACCCGACGAAGGTGAAACCGGTCCACAGCGACAACAGCACCCAGGCGACGTGTTTGCCGCCCCGGCGTAGAATCTTTTCGCCGTTCCAGGGCGCGCTGTTGAGCTTCTTCTGTCTGTTGTGGTCGCCCTCGAACCAGCGCTCCACCCAGGTGAACAACAGGGTGTACACCGTTTGCGGACAGGCATAGCCGCACCACAGCCGGCCGGCCACGGCGGTGAACAGGAACAGGCCCAGCGCGGAAATGATGAGCAGGGCGGCCAGCCAGATGAAATCCTGGGGCCACAACACGAGGTCGAACAGGTAGAACTTGCGTGCATCGAGGTCGAACAACACCGCCTGGCGGTCGTTCCAGTTCAGCCAGGGCAGACCGTAGTAAATAACCTGGGTGAATAGCACCAGCGCGATGCGCCAGTAGTTGAACACACCGGACACCGCGCGCGGATAGATCTTCTGATGGACCTCGTAAAGGGACTTTTCCGTCTCTCCGGATGCGCTGTTGGTGGGGGTATTTTTCGGTGCGTGATCGGTCATGATGCGCTTGAATCCTCCGCCGCGCGGGATCGCATTGCGCGGCCTTACTGAAGTGCTCGATGTGGCGGCGGAATCGCCCGGCGATCTGTCTGGCCGGATCAACCGCCCTCGCCCGGAATGCGCTTCACTCGTTGGAATGAAGCGGATTCCGAGGCCGGCCCGAGGGCCGGCGACGGTATGCTTGCAGCGCGCTTACTGGTTGGCCGGCGCGGGAGCGGCTTCAGTTGGCACGGTTTCAGCCGGCGGGGCAACCGGCGCAGGCTTGGCGCCACCGCCGAGGCCCCAGACATAGGCGGCCAGCAGGTGCACCTTGGCCTCTCCCAGATGCGCCTGGGCAGGCATGCCACCCTTGCGGCCCTTGACGATGCTTTCGATGATGGCTGCTTCGCTGCCACCATACTGCCAAGCGTCATCGACGATGTTGGGGAAGCCGGCAGCATTGTTGCCCTTGCCGTCCTCGCCGTGGCAACCGGCGCAAGCTGCGTACTTCTCCTTGCCGACCGCCGCCAGGGCAGCGTCATGCGGCTTGCCGCCGAGGGCCAGGACGTAGTGGGCCACTTCCTTGGCACCCTGTTCGTCACCGGCCAGGCCACCCGGCATCTCGCCGACGCGGCCATCGGCGATGCTGGCCTTGACCTCGTCGGGCGTACCGCCGAACAGCCACTGGGCATCCGTCAGGTTGGGGAAGCCGCGGGCGCCCTGCGCGTCGGAACCGTGGCACTGCGAGCAGTAGGTCAGGTAGAGACGCTTACCCATCTCCTGGGCCTTGGGGTCCGCGGCCACGCTCATGATGTCCTGACCCAGGAAGGGCTGGAACACCTTGTTGAACTCGGCGTCCACCCGCTCCTTCTCCTGCTTGTAGGCATCGGCGGAAGACCAGTTCCACACGCCGGCGAACTTGCCCATGCCCGGGTACAGCACCAAGTAGATGATGCCGAAGGCGACGAGCGCGTAGAACAGCCACATCCACCAGCGCGGCAGTGGGTTGTTGAGTTCCTGTAAATCGCCGTCCCAGGTGGGATGCAGGACTTCCGCCTGCTGTCCGGGGGCGAGCTTCTCCGTGGTCTGGCTGTACAGGATCCAGAGCGAGAAGAGAATGCCCAGGATGGTGAGGGCAGCGATGTAGTAGTGCCAGAAATCGCTGATGAAGTCGGGAACCGCATATCCAGCAATCATGTGTATCTCCTATTCAGTCCGGCTTGCGGGCATCCTCGGGATCCTCCCGGAACGGGAGGTTGGCGGCGTCCTCGAACTTCTGCTTGTTGCCCTTGCGATAGGCCCACCAGACGATGGCGATGAACAGCAGGAAGAAGATGACGGTCACCAGGGACCCGAAAACGCCCGCGTCCATGTCACTCGGCCTTGGGGCCGGAAGTCCCGAGCACCTGCATGTACGCGATCAGCGCGTCCATCTCGGTCTTGCCTTCCAGCATCTTCGGCGCCTCGGCGATTTCCTCTTCCGTGTAGCCGTGGCCAACAACGTTCAGGGTACGCATCTTCGCCTGAATGTTGGCGGCATCGGCCGGCGCGTCGGCGAGCCAGGGATAGGCGGGCATGTTGGACTCGGGCACCACATCGCGCGGGTTCATCATGTGCACGTAATGCCATTCGTCGGAGTAACGGCCGCCGACCCGGTGCAGATCGGGACCGGTGCGCTTGGAGCCCCACTGGAACGGACGGTCGTAGACGAACTCGCCCGCCACGGAGAAGTGGCCGTAGCGCTCGGTCTCGGCGCGGAACGGACGGATCATCTGCGAGTGGCAGTTGTAGCAGCCTTCCCGCACATAGATATCGCGGCCGGTCAATTGCAGCGCGTTGTAGGGCTTGAGGCCGGGCACGGGTTCCGTGGTGGACTTCTGGAAGAACAGCGGGACGATCTGCACCAGGCCACCCACGGAGATGACCAGGAAGGTCAGCACCATCAGCCAGCCGATGTTCTTTTCAAGGGTCTTGTGCGAAAACATGCGTGTCTCCTTGTCCGTTAAGCCGCGACGGCTTGAGGGATGCGAGCGTCGTTGACGGCCTTGCCGGCGGCGACGGTCTTCCACACGTTGTAGGCCATCAGCAGCATTCCGGCGAAGAACATGGTGCCGCCGATCAGACGGATGGTGTAGAAGGGATACATCGCGTTCACGGACTGCGCGAAGCTGTAGGTCAGCGTGCCGTCAGCGTTGGTGGCGCGCCACATCAGACCTTGCGCGACACCGGCAATCCACAGCGCGGCGATGTACAGCACGACACCGATGGTCGACCACCAGAAGTGCACGTTGATGAGACGGGTGCTCCACATCTCTTCGCGGCCGAACAGGCGCGGGATCAGGTAGTACAGCGAGCCGATGGAGATCATCGCGACCCAGCCCAGGGCGCCGGAGTGCACGTGACCGATGGTCCACTCGGTGTAGTGGGACAGCGCGTTCACGGTCTTCACCGACATCATCGGGCCTTCGAAGGTCGACATGCCATAGAAGGACAGGGCGGTGATCAGGAACTTCAGGATCGGATCGGTGCGCAGCTTATGCCAGGCGCCGGACAGGGTCATGATGCCGTTCATCATGCCGCCCCAGGACGGCGCGATCAGCATCAGCGAGAAGACCACGCCGAGCGACTGCGCCCAGTCGGGCAGCGCGGTATACAACAGGTGGTGCGGGCCGGCCCACATGTAGATAAAGTTCAGGGACCAGAAGTGCACGATGGACAGCCGGTAGGAGAAGATGGGCCGGCCGGCCTGCTTGGGCACGAAGTAGTACATCATGCCGAGGAAGGCGGTGGTCAGGAAGAAGCCCACGGCGTTGTGGCCGTACCACCACTGCACCATGGCGTCATGCACGCCGGCGTAGGCGGAGTAGGACTTCCACCAGGAGGTGGCGTCGCCGCCCAGGATCCACGGCAGCTGGGCGCTGTTGACGATGTGCAGCACCGCGATGGTGATGATGAAGGCGCCGAAGAACCAGTTGGCCACGTAGATGTGCTGGGTCTTGCGGATGACCACCGTGCCCAGGAAGAGAATGGCATAAGCCACCCAGACCACGGCGATGAGCAGGTCGATGGGCCATTCCAGTTCGGCGTATTCCTTGCCGGAGGTGACGCCCAGCGGCAGCGACACGGCCGCCAGCAGGATGACCAGTTGCCAGCCCCAGAACACGAACGAGGCCAGTCCGTCGGACAGCAGACGCGTCTGGCAGGTTCGCTGGACGATGTACAGCGAGGTGGCGAACAGCGCGCAACCACCGAAGGCGAAGATCACCGCGTTGGTATGCAGGGGACGGATGCGTCCGTAGGAAAGATAGGGAGCCAACGGTCCCAGAGCTTCGGTTAAGGCGGGCCAGATCAACTGGGCGGACAGAATTACGCCCACCAGCATTCCGACGATTCCCCACACCACCGTCATGATGGCGAATTGTCGGACGACCTTGTAGTTGTATGTCGCTTCCATACGGGTCTCCTTGAGCACTTAGGCTGGGTTGAAAAACGAACGCCGAAAAATCGACATTCAAATCCTAAAAAGTCGCTTGATCTATGTCAATGGGCATTATCACTTGTTTTTTTGGTTTGCGTAGACTCTTCGGAAGATGGGCGAAGATCATCGTCGAGCAAGATTCGGTGCGCCGGTCCCTCCATGTCCTCGAACTGCCCGCTGCGCACGGCCCACAGAAACACCACGGCGATGAACGCGACGAAGACGAGGCTCAGAGGGATCAATAAATACAGAATATCCATTGATTTCCTTTATGTCGGAGCGGATGGTAGGGGCCAAGCCGCGGTCGACGCAATCAATAATCTTTATGGCTTGCTGATGCGCGACAGGCGCATGGCGTTGAGCACGACCAGCAGGGAAGACAGGGACATGCCGATGCCGGCCATCCAGGGCGTGACATGCCCCAGCGCGGCGGCCGGCACGGCCAGGGCGTTGTAACCGGCAGACCAGGCCAGGTTCTGGCGGATCACCACTTGAGCCTTGCGCGCCAGGCGCACGCCGTCGGCCAGGCGGCCGATCTCGCTGGACAGCAGCACCATGTCGGCGGCGGCCTGGGCGGCCTCCGCGCCCTGGTCGACGGCAATCGACACCTGGGCCTGGGCCAGGACGGGCGCGTCGTTGACGCCGTCGCCGGTCATGGCGACGATGGCGCCGCCTTCCTGCAAGGCGCGCACCGCCGCCAGCTTGTCGGCCGGCAGCATTTCGCCACGCGCATCCTCGATGCCAAGTTCGCGCGCCAGCGCCAACACGTTTTCCGCGCGGTCGCCGGAGTACAGGTGCAGACGCACGCCCAGCCGCTTGAGGTCGGCGATGAGCTGGCGCGCCTGCGGGCGTGGCGCGTCGCCGAGCGCGAACCAGGCCAGCACGCCCTCGTCATCGGCCAGGCCGACCACGGTACGGCCAGGCGGGAAGCGATCGGGCGGCGGCAGCGCGCCGACGAACTCAGGCGCCCCCAGGCGATAGGCGCGGCCCTGAATTTCGCCGACGATGCCGCGCCCCGGCGTGTAGTGCAGCTGTTCGGCCATGAGGGTGGGCGCCGAGTCCTCCTCGCCCGCCGCTTCGCGCAGGGCGGCCGCGACCGGATGCGTGGCGCCCTGCTCCAGGGCGCGCGCCAGGGCCAGCGCCTGGGCGCGCGCGCCGCGACGGACGTCCGCGTCCAACAAACTGAACTGGCCGGTGGTCAGGGTGCCGGTCTTGTCGAAGACGAAATCGGTGGCGCGCGCCAGAGTTTCCAGGGCGTGGCCACGCGTCGACAGCAGACCCAGGCGGGTGAGGCGGCCGAGGGCGGCGGTGAGGGCCGCCGGGGTTGCCAGCGCCAGCGCGCAAGGGCAGGTGACCACCAGCACCGACACGGTGATCCAGAACGCCCGCCCCGGCTCGACCAGGTACCAGGCGCCGGCGACCAGCGTGGCCACCACCAGCAGCGCCAGCACGAACCAGGCGGCGACCCGGTCGGCCATCAGGGCGAGGCGCGGTTTCTCCGCCAGGGCGCGGTCCAGCAGCCGGACAATGCCGGACAGCACGGTATCCGCGCCGACCTTGTCGACGCGCACCACGAGAGGGCTTTCCAGATTGAGGGAACCGCCGATCACCGGGCTGGCCGGATGCTTGATGACCGGCATCGACTCGCCGGTGAGCAGGGATTCATCGACGCTGGAGCGTCCCTCCACCACCTCGCCATCGGCCGGAAAGCTGTCGCCCGGACCCACCAGCACGTGATCGCCGGCCACCAGCTTGACCGCGCCCACCATCTCCTCCTCGCGCGAGGCGGGAAACGCCGGCAGCCGCCGGGCGGCGGCGGGGATCAGCTTGATCAGGGTCTCGGCGGCCTCCGCCGAGCTCTTGCGCGCGCTCATCTCCAGGAAGCGGCCGGTGAGCAGGAAGAAGACGAACATGACGACGGCGTCGAAATACACCTCGGAACTACCGGTGAAGGTGCCGTAGATGCTCGCCACATAGGCGGCGCCCACCCCCAGGGCGACCGGCACGTCCATGCCGACGCGGCGCGCCTTGAGATCGCGCCAGGCGGTCTGGAAGAAGGGCCAGGCGGAATAAAACACCACCGGCGTGGTGAGGATCAGGCTGGCGAAGCGCATCAGCGCCTCGATATCCATGCCCATCTCGCCCTCGCCGGCCAGGTATTCCGGCACCGCGTACATCATCACCTGCATCATGCCGAGGCCGGCGATGGCCAGGCGGCGGATAGCTGTCTCGCGCTCCTTGCGGAACAACTCCTCCTGACGGCCCGGATCGAAGGGATGCGCGAGATAACCGATGTCCTGGATACTTTTCAGGATGTCGGAAAGATGGATGCGGGTGTCGTCCCAGCGCACCCGCGCGCGCCGCGTGGAGAAGTTGATGTCCGCCGACAGCACGCCCGACAACTGGTGCAGGTGGCGCTCGTTCAGCCAGACGCAGGCGGCGCAGACGATGCCCTCGAGGATCAGGCTGGCCTCGCGTGCCTCTCCTTCGCTGCGCACGAAGCTGCTCTGCACCTCCGGCAGGTCGTAGAGCTTGAGGTTCTTCAGTTCCTCCAGGGCCGCTTCCGGTGTTTTCGGCAGATCGGTACGCAGCCGGTAATAGTCGGCGTTGCCGGAATCGATGATGGTCTGCGCCACCGCTTCGCAGCCCAGGCAGCAGGCGGACTTGGCCTCGCCCTGGTAGACGATGCGGTAATGCGAGCCGGTTGGCACCGGTTCGCCGCAATGGAAACAACGCTCGGGGTCTGGGGTCGCGGACATGAAGATCGATTCTACCCGGCGCCGCCGCTCCGTTCCTCGAACAGACGATTGGCTAGGGCGGCGAACTGCGCCACCGACAGGGTTTCGCCGCGCCGGCCCGGATCGATGCCCAGCCCGGCAAACAGGGCGTCGTCGACCAGGCCCTTGAGGGTGTTGCGCAGGGTCTTGCGGCGTTGCCCGAAGGCCCGCGCCACCACCTCGGAAAACAGGGCGGCGTCCTGATACGGCACCCCCTCGGCCGGCAGCGGCAGCAGGCGGACGATGGCGGAGTCGACCTTGGGAGGCGGCCGGAAGGCGCCGGGCGGCACGATGAACAGCTTCTCCACGCGGAAGCGCGCCTGCAACATCACGGACAGGCGGCCGTAGTCCGGCGTCCCCGGTGCCGCCACCATGCGGTCCACCACCTCTTTTTGCAGCATGAACACCATGTCGCGGATCGCCGCGGCGTGCTCGGCCAGATGGAACAACAGGGGCGAGGAGATGTTGTAGGGCAGGTTGCCCACCACGCGCAGGTCGGAACCCAATTCATGGAATGGGAAACGCAGGGCGTCGGCGCGGTGGATGATCAGGCGGCCGGCGGGGAATTCCGCTTCCAGGCGTGTCACCATGTCCCGGTCCAGTTCCACCACATGCAGATGTTCCAGGGTCTCCAGCAGGGGCCGCGTCAGGGCGCCGGGTCCGGGACCGATCTCCACCATGCGGTCGCCGGCTTGCGGCCGGATGGCGGCGACGATGCGGCCGATGTAATGGCCGTCCACCAGGAAATGCTGGCCGAGCGACTTCTTGGCGCGAGGCAGGCCGGCGTTCATGAACCGGCCCGGTGCCCGGCCATGCGGTGGGCGGTCTCCAGGGCGACCCGCAGGCTACCCACCTCGATGCGGCCCGTACCGGCGCGGTCCAGGGCGGTGCCGTGGTCCACCGAGGTGCGGACGATGGGCAAGCCCAGGGTGATGTTGACGCCCTCGCCGAAGCTGGCGTGCTTCAGCACCGGCAGGCCCTGGTCGTGGTACATGGCCAGCACGGCGTCGGCGGCTTCCAGGTTCCCGCGCTGGAACAGCGTGTCGGCGGGGAGGGGACCCACCAGATCCAAGCCTTCCGCGCGTAGCGATGCCAGTACCGGCTCGATCAACTCGATCTCCTCGCGGCCCAAATGACCGCCCTCCCCCGCGTGGGGATTGAGGCCGGCCACCAGGATGCGTGGCCGCGCGAGGCCGAAATCCCGGCGCAGGCCGGCGTGGAGAATGCGCAGGGTCTGCGTCAACCCATCCCGGGTCAGGGCATCGGGCACCTCCCGCAAGGGCAGATGGGTGGTGGCCAGGGCGACGCGCATGCCGCCGCCAGCCAGCATCATCACCACCCTGGGGGTTGCGGTCAGCTCGGCGAGGAATTCGGTATGGCCAGTGAAAGCCACGCCGGCGTCGTTGATCACGCCCTTGTGCACCGGGCCGGTGACCAGGCCGGCGAACTCGCCCGCCAGGCAGCCCGCCACGGCGCGGCGCAGGGTCTCCAATACATATTGGCCGTTGGCGGGGTCGAGCCGGCCCGCCTCGACCGGGGCGGGGGCGGGCAGATGCAGCAGCGAGAGCGGGGCCGCGGCATGCGCGGAGTACTCGGGGAGCGCGATCGACAGTCCCAGGAGGGCTGCCCGCCTGGACAGCACATCACGGTCCGCCAGCACGACCACCGGGACCGGCGGCGGCGCCTGGGCGAGCAGGACGCAGAGGTCCGGGCCGATGCCCGCCGGTTCGCCGGCGGTTAGAATCAGGGGTGGCAAGCGCTCGATCTCAAATAAACAAAAGGGGGTGGCCACGCCACCCCCTTGGGTCGGCCGGAAAGCCGAATCAGTCCCGCTCGCCCATGAAGGCGCCCAGCAGGTGCAGCAGGCTGGTGAACAGGTTGTAGATGGAGACGTACAGGCCGATGGTGGCCAGCACGTAGTTGGTTTCGCCGCCGTTCACGATCTCGCCGGTCTGCCAGAGGATCATGCCGCACA
>VGVT01000023.1 GCA_016873935.1 Betaproteobacteria bacterium
CCAAGGGCAACACCACAATGCAGAGGACCGGCTCCATCCAGTCCGCTACACTTATCCACAACCAGCCTTTAAAAGGCCGGCTTCAGACCCTGGTCAAAATTCAACGCGCACCAGTGGTCAGAATTCAACGCGCGTCGACATCGATGCCAAATAACCCAACGGGTCAGCTTCGATTTCCATAACGGCTTGCCTGCAAACTAGGGGCTCTTGTTGTTGATGACCAATGAGTACCTTTGTTGTTGTGTGTGTTGTAGTATGTAACTGCATGTCAGTATGTGACACACCTATATTATTGTATTTAAAGTTAAAAATATAAATTTTGTGTATTTGTATGGTTGATATCGTGTAATTCCATGCCGCCTGCTTTTGTTGATTTTCCGTTGCGCGTTGTCGCGCCAGACTTCACTTCACCGCTCACTGACGTGGTGATGGAGCTTGAGCATTTGCGCCGGCTTGAACTCGCCGGGGATACGCCTGCGGCGGTGTTCTTTCAGCTCAAAACCATTTTCCACACACTGGAAAGCCTGGGGTCTGCCCGCATCGAGGGCAACCACACGACGCTGGCCGATTACATCGAGAGCAAGATCGATGCGCCTGCCAACCCCGCCGAGAACATTCTGGAGGTGCGGAACATCGAGATGGCGATGGATTATGTGGAAGACGCCGTGCAGGTCGGCGCCGCGATTACCGAGCAGTTGGTTCGCGAATTGCATCAGATGACGGTGGGCGGTCTGATCCGGGAGGGGGACAAGACGCCGGGCAGGTATCGCGATGGCAATGTGCAGATCGCTGGCGCGGCGCACCTGCCGCCGGATGTGGCGGCCGTGCCGGGGTATATGCAGGAGCTGGTCGAATTCATCAACCGAGACGATCCGCATAAATACGACCTGCTCAAGATGGCGCTGGTGCATCACCGGTTTTGCTGGATACACCCGTTTGGCAACGGCAATGGCCGGGTGGTGCGACTGGTGAGCTACGCGATGATGATCAAGTACGGATTCAATGTGAAAACGGGCGGCCGGGTGCTGAACCCGACGGCCGTTTTTTGCAACGACCGTGATGCGTATTACGCGATGCTTTCAGGCGCCGATACGGGCACGGACGAGGGGCTGGAGGCTTGGTGTCTGTATGTGCTGAGCGGTATTCGGGATGAGTTGCAGAAGGTAGACCGGCTGACTCGCTACGATTACCTGAAGGATGAAATCCTCAGGCCGGCACTGGCGCATAGCAAATCAAGAAAGCTGATCACCAGCAGAGAAGAAGCTGTGCTTGCAATGGCGATTGCCAAGCGGGAATTCAAGGCGGCCGATCTGGATGGCGTGCTTCCTGCACTGACGATGCGCCAGCGTTCATACCAGCTCAGCAAGCTGCTGGATGCGCACATGATCCGACCGGTGCGTGAAGGTGCGCGCAGCTATACGATCAACTTCACCAACAGCTATCTGCTGCGTGGCGTGATCCATGCGCTGGAGCAAAAAGGCTTCATTCCGCCGCTGGTGAAGGCGGGTGGCTGAGATCGAACCCAACGCAACAACCGTCTGAAATGGCGGTATGGATCAAGAATGAATACCGCAACCATCGTCCAAAAACTCTGGAACTACTGCAACGTCCTGCGCGACGACGGCATGAGCTACGGCGACTACGTCGAGCAGCTCACCTATCTGCTGTTCCTGAAGATGGCTGACGAGCGCAGCCGGCCGCCCTACAACCAAGCCAGCCCGGTGCCCGCCGGGTATGACTGGCCAAGCTTGGTGAAGAAGGACGGCGACGAACTGTTCGACCACTACCGCCACACGCTGGAGGAACTGGGCAAGCAGAAGGGCCTGCTCGGTCTGATCTTCACCAAGTCGCAGAACAAGTTCCAGGACCCGGCAAAACTGCGGCGGCTGATCGTGGACCTGATCGACAAGGAAACCTGGGTGTCGATGAGCGCCGACGTGAAGGGCGACGCCTACGAGGGCCTGCTGGAGAAGAACGCGCAGGACACCAAGTCCGGCGCGGGCCAGTACTTCACGCCGCGCCCGCTGATCCAGGCGATTGTCGATGCCATGGCGCCCCGGCCCGGCGAGACCGTCTCCGACCCGGCCTGCGGCACCGGCGGCTTTCTGCTGGCGGCGCACGACTATGTGGTGAAGCACTATCCCAACATGACGTCGGCGGAGAAGAAGAAGCTGCGCGGGGAAAGCTTCAAGGGCTGGGAGCTGGTGCAGGCCACCGCCCGGCTGTGCGCGATGAACATGCTGTTGCACGGCATCGGCAGCCAGGAGTTCGAGCCGATTGCGGTGGGCGATTCGCTGGCCGCCGACCCCGGCGATCGCTTCGACGTGGTGCTGACCAATCCGCCCTTCGGCAAGAAGAGCAGCACCACCATCGTGGGCGAGGAGGGCAAGGTCAGCAAGGAGCGCGACACCGTCGAGCGCGACGACTTCTGGGCCACCACCTCGAACAAGCAGCTCAACTTCGTCCAGCACGTGAAGACGTTGCTGAAGCAGAACGGCCGCGCCGCCGTGGTCGTGCCCGACAACGTGCTGTTCGAAGGCGGGGCCGGCGAGACCATCCGCCGCAAACTGCTGCACGACTGCGACGTCCACACCCTGCTGCGCCTGCCCACCGGCCTGTTCTACGCCCAGGGCGTGAAGGCGAACGTGCTGTTCTTCGACAAGAAGCCCGCCTCTGAGACCCCGTGGACCAGGAAGCTGTGGATCTACGACCTGCGCACCAACATGCACTTCACGCTGAAGACCGATCCGCTGAAGCGGGAGGATCTGGATGAGTTCGTGCGGTGTTACAACCCGGCGAACCGGCATGACCGGAAGGCGACTTGGTATGCGGAGGCTTCACCCCCACCCCAGCCCTCCCCCCTCGAGGGGGAGGGGGGATCAACTCCGCCCCTGTCCTCCCGCCTCGAGGGGGAGGGAGTTGTTGGTGAGGAGGTTGGGGCGAAGGGCCGCTGGCGGGCGTATGACTACGAGGAACTGGTCAGCCGCGACAAGGCCAGCCTGGACATCTTCTGGCTGAAGGACGAGTCGCTGTCCGACTCCGACAACCTGCCCGCGCCGGAAGTAATCGCGGCGGAGATCGTGGAAGACCTGGAGGCGGCTCTGGAGCAGTTCCGGGAGATTCTGGGGGATATGGGGCCGGAGGCGGCCGAGGTCACTTGAGTGTGAGCGGACTTGTCATCGGCGTTGATCTCCAGCATACCGGCACGCAACGGGTTGGCCTGCTGAAGGTGCAGTGATGTGATGCCTGAAACCCTAATGTCGAGTACCGAAGGCCGGCTGCTGGGTATAGGTCTCGCGCTGTCAGTCTTGATGCTGCTGGCGTTTGGCATCGGGGCGCAGATGTTTCCGGACAGCGTGCTTACCTACGCGGCCATGACCGGGCTCAACCTGGTCATCGGTCGCGCCGCCGGGATGTCGTTCGGCTACGCGAGCGGCTTCGGCCATGCCCAGGTGGTGCCCATCAACATGCTGGTGGAGACCATCCAGGTGCTGGTGGTGTACCCCCTCTTCGCACTGAGCTGGCGGCAACTGATCCGGCTGCCCCAACTGGAAGCCTCTCTCGCGCGATTGCGCCACGCGGCCGAGTTGCGGGGCGACACGGTGCGCAGGTTCGGCATCGCCGGCCTGTTTGTGTTCGTGTTTTTGCCGTTCTGGATGACCGGGCCGGTTGTGGGAGCGATCATCGGCTTCCTGATTGGCCTGCGCCCCTGGGTGAACATGGGGGTGGTGCTGGTGGCGACCTATGTCGCCATCGGCGTCTGGGCGCTGCTGCTGAACGAGCTCAGTGCCTGGGCGGCGACCGTCAACCGCTTCGCGCCCTACGCGCTGTTCGTGGCGATCGTGCTCATCGCCGGGGTCATGTATCTGCTGCACCGTCGCGATCGTCCCGCCGGCGATGCGTCCAATGCATAGCGTCTTCGCCGTCCTGGCCAAGCCTGCCTGGCTCTAACCCGGCTACCATTGGTTCATGCTCCCCAACCTGCAAAGCGCCCTCGGCATCCTGGCCTTCGTCGGCCTGGCCTGGGTCTTGAGCGAGAACCGGGCCCGGTTTCCCACGCGTATCGTGCTGGCGGGCCTGGCGCTGCAATTCGTGCTGGCCGTGGCGTTGTTGAAGCTGCCCCTGTTCCAGGGCGTGTTCATGGCCTTGAACGAGGCCCTCGGCGCCCTGGAGCACGCCACCCAGGCGGGCACCAGTTTCGTCTTCGGCTACCTGGGCGGCGGCGCGGCGCCGTTCGCGGTGACCGATCCGTCCTCCTCCTTCGTGCTGGCCTTTCGCGCCCTGCCGCTGATCCTGGTGGTGAGCGCGTTGTCCTCCCTGCTGTTCTACTGGCGGGTGCTGCCCTGGCTGGTGCGGGCGGTTTCGCACCTGCTGCGCAAGACCCTGGGCATCGGCGGGGCGGTGGGCCTGTCGGCGGCGGCGGACATTTTCGTCGGCATGGTCGAGGCGCCGCTGTTCGTGCGGCCCTATCTGGCGGCCATGAGCCGCGGCGAACTGTTTTCGGTGATGACCTGCGGCATGGCGACGGTGGCGGGCACGGTGATGGCGCTCTACGCCAGCTTCCTGGCCCCGGTGGTGCCGGGCGCCATGGGCCACATCCTCACCGCCTCGCTGGTGAGCACGCCGGGGGCGCTGCTCATCGCCGCCCTGATGGTGCCGGCGGGGGAGGCGTCCACCGCGGGCGAGCTGAAGGCGCCGGACTCCGCCCGTTCCAGCATGGAGGCCATCACCCAGGGCACCCTGGCGGGGGTGACGCTGCTCATCAACATCGTCGCCATGCTGCTGGTGTTCGTCGCCCTGGTGAGCCTGGGCAACCTGCTGCTCGGCCTGCTGCCGGACGTGCAGGGCGGGCCGCTTTCCCTGCAACGGGTGCTGGGCTGGGTGATGGCGCCGGTGGTGTGGCTGATCGGAATTCCCTGGGCCGAGGCCACCACCGCGGGCAGCCTGATGGGTACCAAGACCGTGCTCAACGAGCTCATCGCCTACCTGGACATGGCCCGCCTGCCGGCCGAGGCCCTGAGCCCGCGCAGCGACCTGATCATGACCTATGCCCTGTGCGGCTTCGCCAACCTGGGCAGCCTCGGCATCCTCATCGGCGGCCTCGTCACCATGGTCCCCGAACGCCGCGCCGACATCGTCTCCCTGGCCCCCAAGGCGGTGCTCTCCGGCACCCTGGCGACGCTGCTGACCGGCGCGGTGGTGGGCTTGCTGACGGTGTGAGCCTCGGTGGATGCTGTTGCCCGGCTGCGGGCCGGTGTGCAAGGCGCCGGTGTTTTCGGGGATGATCGCGGGCCAGGTTTCACGGGAGGAATAACATGAGCGAGATGCAGGGTGAAGTGCTGCTGTATCAGACCCCCGAGGGGGGGCCGGCGCTGGATGTGCGGCTGGAGCGGGAAACGGTGTGGCTGACCCAGTTTCAGATGGCCGAGCTTTTTGGGGTGAATGTTCCAGCGGTGTTCAAACACATCAAGAACATCTACGCCACCGGCGAACTGGAGCCCAAGTCAACTGTTTCCAAAATGGAAATAGTTCGCCAGGAAGGAAAGCGGATGGTCAGGAGGGCTGTAGACCACTACAGCCTGGATATGGCGATATCCGTTGGCTATCGGGTGAACTCCCTGCGCGGTACCCAGTTCCGCATCTGGGCCACCAACGTACTGCGCCAGCATCTGGTGCGAGGTTACAGCGTGCATGAGCGGCGGCTGAAGGACCTCAACCAGGCCGTGCGTCTGATTGCCGTCGTGGCCCAGCGCCGGCCTCTGAGCGGGGACGAGGCCAGCGCCCTGCTGAACGTGGTGGGGGACTATGCCTATGCCCTGGAAGTGCTGGACGACTACGACCACCAGCGGGTACGACTGGGAGAGGTCTCGGCTGGCCCGGTGGTGGCACTCGGCCTCGACGAAGCCAGGCAGGTGATCGTGCGCATGGGCGAGCGCTTCGGTGCTTCCGGCCTGTTCGGCCGTCAGAAGGACGAGGGCCTGGAGGGTTCTCTGTCCGCCGTGATGCAGACCTTCGGCGGCCAGGAGGTCTACCCAAGCCTGGAAGAAAAGGCCGCCCATCTCCTGTACTTCCTGGTGAAGAACCACCACTTCGTGGACGGCAACAAACGCATCGCGGCGGCCTTGTTCCTGTGGTTCCTTGAAAAGAACCGGGCCCTCTACCGGGCCGAAGGTGGCAAGCGCATCGCCGACAATGCTCTGGTGGCCATGACCCTGCTTATCGCCGAGAGCCGGCCGGAGGAAAAAGACGTGCTGACCCGCGTGGTGGTGAACCTGATCAATCGGCGCAATGCCTGATTGATTGCA
The DNA here is from genome assembly GCA_016873935.1 of Betaproteobacteria bacterium. Taxonomy (GTDB): domain Bacteria; phylum Pseudomonadota; class Gammaproteobacteria; order Burkholderiales; family Thiobacillaceae; genus PFJX01. The sequence continues at coordinate 6,306 of VGVT01000023.1, forward strand.
GCTTGTTTCTCTGGTCCAGGGTGTCCGCCTGTAAACCGACCTACCTGCCCGCGTCCGGCACGAACTTCAGCACGTTGCCGTTGATGCAGTAGCGTTTGCCGGAGGGGGGCGGGCCGTCGTCGAAGACGTGGCCGAGGTGGATGCCGGAGCTGGCGCTCTTCACTTCCACCCGCTTCATGCCGTGGCTGTTGTCGGCGTGGTAGGTGAGGGCGCCTGGCGCCGGCTGGAAGAAGCTCGGCCAGCCGGTGCCGCTGTCGAACTTGGCGTCGCTGCGGAACAGGCGGGCGCCGCTGATGGGATCGACGAACCAGCCGGGCCGCTTCTCGTCCAGGTGCGAGCCGGTGAAGGGCCGCTCGGTGCCCTGCTCGAATGCGATGCGGCGTTGCTCGGGGGTGAGCAGCCGGTGCCCCAGCCATTTCCAGAAACGTTCCTGCTCGCCGTTGTAGCCGGTGTAGCGGGAGACTTCGCGGCCGTTCTCGAAGAGGACGATGGTGGGCGTGGCGAACAAGGCCTTCTCCAGGGTCCAGCCGGTCGGCGCCTGCGGACTGAAGGTGGCGCGGATGGGTACCGGAGATGTCCAGCGGTCCATTACCTCGGCCTTGAACTGCTTGCAGAAGGCGCAGTCCTCGGCCTCGAACACCACGAGCTGGCGGTCGGCGGCGAGGGCCTTGCCATCCAGGGCGGGTGCTCCGGCGGCGGCCGCGATGGACTTGCCGGCGCCGGGATACTTGACGCCGGTGCCGCCCAGGCCGCAGTAGCCCTTGGGGTTCTTTACCAGGTAGTCCTGGTGGTATTCCTCGGCGCGGAAATAGGCCTTGAGTGGGGCGATCTCGGTGGTGATGGCGCCGCGTCCGGCCTGGCTGAGGGCGGCCTGATAGGCGGCGCGGGTCTTCTCGGCGGTTTCCAGTTGCGCCGGCGAGCGGGTGTACACGGCGCTGCGGTAGTTGCTGCCGACGTCGTTGCCCTGGCGGTCGCCCTGGGTGGGATCGTGGTTCTCCCAGAAGCCGGCGAGCACGGCTTCCAGGCTGGTTTTAGCCGGATCGTAGGTGACCTTCACCACTTCGGCGTGGTTGCGCTTCGCCGATTTTCTTGCGCGCAGGGCGCGTTCCTGGGCGAGCACCGCCTCGTAGCTGCCGGCGATCTCGCCGTTGGCGTAGCCGCTTTCCACGTCCACCACGCCGGGCAGCGCCGCCATGCGCCTTTCCGCGCCCCAGAAGCAGCCCATGCCGAGGACGATGCTGTCGACCTGGGCATTGGGGTCGAGGGTCTTCGCGGCGGCGGGCGCCGAGGTGCTGTCGCGGGCGCAGGCGCCGAGCAGCGCGGCGAGACTCAGGGAAAGCAGCAGGGTTTGCATCGTGCGGGTTTGAAACATGGTGGTTCCTCGCGATGTGGAAGCAGGAGCGGAAGCGTGGCTCTTGATGCCATGGAGTGCGAGTGTGCCGGCAAATTCCCCGGCCGCGCGGGGGTGGCGGAAATGTTATGGAATCGTGAACTCCGATCCCGACCCGGCCTCGTGCCGGGCGCAGGGCTTATCATCCTGCCCCGACCCATACCTTCTCCAAGTTCAGGGGCCGCCGGCCATGACCACCCTGCAAAGCTACGACGACCTGCCCTACGAGAGCGTGCCGATCACCGATACGCATCCGGATTACCTGGGCGCTCTGGCGCGGCTGTTCGGGGTGGAGACGGCGCCGGCGGAGGCCTGCCGGGTCCTGGAGCTGGGCTGTGCCGGCGGCGGCAACCTGGTGCCGATGGCGTTTCATCTGCCCGGCAGCCGCTTCGTCGGCATCGACCTCGCCCGCGCGCACGTCGACGAGGCGAGTGCCTGGATCAGCGAACTGGGGCTGGACAACATCCGGGTACTGCATCGCAGTGTCAGTGACGACCTCTCCGATCTGGGGGAATTCGACTACATCCTGGCGCACGGCCTCTATTCCTGGGTGCCGCGGCCGGTGCAGGACGCGATCCTGGCGGTGTGCGCGCGCCAGCTCGCGGCCAACGGCGTGGCCTACGTCAGCTACAACACCCTGCCGGGCTGGCACGCCCGCGCCGGCCTGCGCGCCATGCTGCTGCAGCACTGCGCGGCGGGGGCGCCGGCCTCGCAGCGTCTGGCCCAGGCGCATGGCCTGTTTGATTTCCTGGAGCCCGCCCTGCGCCTGAACCCGGCCGACGACGCGCGCGGCCTGCTCGCTGAGATCGAGTATCTGCGGCGGGCACCGCCTTCCTATGTCTATCACGAGTACCTGGAGGAGACCAACGAGCCGGTCTGGTTCGGCGAGTTCATGGCGCGTGCCGGCGCCGCTGGCCTGGATTACCTGGCCGACGCGGGCATTGCCAGCATGTTGCCGGAAACCCTGGGGCAGGAGGCCGAAGCCATGCTGGCCGGCGAGACCGACCGCATCCGCCGCGAGCAGCTCATGGATTGCGCGCGTCTGCGCAAATTCCGCCGCACCCTGCTGGTTCGGCGTGGCGTTGGCGGCCGTGAGCGGCCCGACCTGGAGGCGTTCCGCGGCCTGGGCTTGCACGCCGACCTGTCGCGCGCCGGAGAGATCGACCTCGCCAGCGCGACGCCCGAGGAGTTCGACCTGCCGGCGGGCGGCCACTGCGTGCTTACCCACCCTGTCGCCAAGGCCGCTGCCATGCTGCTGGCCTCGCGCTATCCCGACAGCCTGTCGTGGCCGCAGTTGCGCGCCGGCGCCGAGGACCTGCTGGCCGCGCACGGCAGCCCGCTGGCCGGCGCGGCGGAGAACGAGTCGGCCCTGCTCAGCGAGCTCTACAGCCTGGTCGCGCATCAGGCCGCCCGCGTGTCGCGGCGGGCCCAGCCGCTGGCGCTGGACGACCTGCCGACACGACCGGCCGCGCACGCTCTGGCCCGTAGCCAGGCCGGTCGCGGTCGCGTGCTGGCCTCCTCGCGCCACGTCGCGGTCGATCTGGACCCGCACGGTGCCCGCCTGGTCGCGGCGCTCGATGGCAGCCGCGATCTCGACGGGTTGACCGCCTGGCTGTCCGACCACCTCTGCGCCGAGGGCCTGCTGCCGCCGCCGCACGCTGCGCTGCGCGACGCCGTGCACGCCCTGTTGTGGACCCTGGCGCGCGGCGGAGCGCTGTCGTCCGGCGGCGGGGAAGCGGCCTGATGCACAACCGGCGCCGCTTGTTGTGGGGCACCCTACTGCTGGGCGCGATGTTGGCGGGCGCCGTGCTGGCCTGGCGGTCCTCGTGGCCGGCGCTCGCCTACCACTGGATGAAGATGTGGCAGGGGGAACAGCGCTGGAGCGACACAGCGGTCTGGCTGCCCGCCTACCGCGTCGCCCTGGAGGCACAACCGTTGGATGGCGTTGTCGACAACGCATCCGGCCTGACCTACTGTCCGCTGTCCGACACCCTCTACACCGTCATCAACAAGCCAGCCGGCGTCGCCGAGATCAGTCGCGACGGGCGCCTGATCCGCCACATCCCGATAAGCGGGATGAGCGATCCCGAGGGCATCAGCCATGTGCGTGACGATTTATTCGTTCTGGTGGATGAGCGCGAACAGCAGATGGTGCTGGTCAAAATCGGGCCGCGGACGACGAGGATTGATACGCGTGGCCTGCCCAGGCTCGGGCTGAGGGTGGATCTGAGCGGCAATCTCGGCTTCGAGGGGGTTTCCTGGGATCACGAGCGCAGGCGCTTGCTGGTGGTCAAGGAGAAATCCCCGCTGCGCGTGTTCGAGATCACCGGGCTGCCGGAAGTACTGTCCGGCGCCGCTTTCGACCTGCAGATACGCGAGTGGAAGCAGAGCGGCGCGCCCGGCCTGTTCATGCGCGATCTTTCCTCGCTGACCCTGCATGAGCCCACCGGCCACATGTTGCTGTTGAGCGACGAATCCCGCCTGGTGGTGGAATACGATGCCGATGGCGAAGCGGTCAGCCTGATGCCGCTTTGGCGCGGCTGGCATGGATTGAAACGGGACGTGCCGCAGGCGGAGGGTATAGCCGTGGGGCCGGACGGCAGTCTTTATCTGATTTCCGAGCCGAACCTGTTCTACCGCTTCGAACGGACCCGGCCGGCATCCTGGCGACGGACCGCGGCGCCGTCCGCCACGGGCGGGCAATGAAAAACGGCATGCCCGCGGGCATGCCGTTTCGATTTACGCGGCTGATTATTACAGGCCGCGCAGGCGCTTCACCGCGTGGGCCGGCTGCACGGCTTCGACGAAGGAGAGATCGTGGGGGGTGAGCTGGCCGTACTGGCAGACTTCGCCCTCGATCACGGTGGCGGCGACAGGTTGCGCCAGGGTGGGTTGCACGGCCTCGACGTAGGACATGTCTTCGGCGCTGAGCTGGCCCAGGTGGCAGACCTCGCCGGTGATGCCCAGCTTGGGATCGACGGCGGCGGCATTCACCGAGCGGATGGCGCTTTCGCTTTCAACGCAGTGAGTGTTGAAGGTGCTGGTCTTGCCGGCATGCACCGGCAGGGACAAGAGCGCGATGGCGATCAAAGTAAGGGTACGCATGGCATTTCCTTTCCAGGTAGTTGAAAAATACTAAATATCAGTGATTTCTAATATACCCGTGCAAATTGCTCAGGTGAGGCACAAAATTGATCCATGTCAAAAAATGCGGGGTGGGCATGCGGCTTTGTCGCATCAGCAATACAGGGCACGCCGCACTTGCCGGGTGTTTATTTCTCGGGGCTGGCAGTCTCGCCGTGCAGCACAGGTTGCCGGACAATGCAGGCATGACCGTTACCGCATGTGCCTGCCGGATCACCGGACTCCTGCGCGAGCCTCCTCTATTCCGTGTGGGCCGCTCATGAGCGAACCGCCGCGTTGCGCCTGGTGCGGCGCCGACCCGCTCTACCGCGACTACCACGACCGTGAATGGGGCGTGCCGCTGCACGACGAGCGCGGCCTGTTCGAATTCCTGATTCTGGAGGGGGCGCAGGCCGGCCTGTCGTGGCTCACCATCCTCCGGAAGCGGGAAGGCTACCGGCGCGCCTTCGAGCAGTTCGACGCGGAACGGGTGGCGCGCTACGGCGAGGCGGACGTGGCCCGCCTGCTGGCGGACACGGACATCGTGCGCAACCGGTTGAAGATCGAGGCGGCCATCGCCAACGCGCGCGCCACCCTGACGGTGCGCGAGGCCTTCGGTGGCCTGGATGCCTACTTCTGGCGTTTCGTCGACGGCCGGCCGATCCAGAACGCCTGGCGCGATCTCGGCCAGGTGCCGGCGACCACGCCGCTCTCCGACCGCATCAGCAAGGACCTGAAGCAGCGCGGCTTCAAGTTCGTCGGTTCCACCATCGTCTATGCCCACATGCAGGCCACCGGCATGGTCAACGACCACACCGTGGAGTGTTTTCGCCATGCCGAACTGCGCACGCACGGGGGTAACCCGTCTGCGTCAGCATTCCCGCATCCACTGTGAATCGGGAGCCACCATGCGATTTTCCGTGACGCGTGTTCTGTTGATCCTGGCCCTGCTGTCGCCGCCGGCCTGGGCCGCCTGTCCGCCCCGGCCGGCGGACGTGTCGCCGCCGCCGGCGGAACGCCAGCAGGTGGACCTGGAACGCGAACTCGACGCGCCCTGGCAGGCGGGTGGCGCCATCGTCCTCTACTGCGACGCCGAGGGACGTCCCCAGGCCGGCCGCTCCTCGCATCCGCCGCGCGACGCGGCGGAGGAGCAGGCGCGCCGGGCCGAGCACTGGGCGCTGGCGCGCAAGCTGAACATGGCGAAGAAGGGCGAGGCGCATCCGCGCGGCCTGCCCCTGGCTCAGCCGCAGAGGGAACTGCTGCAACGCTTCGCCATGGCCGATGCCGGTGCGGTGTGGCTGCGCGAGGTGGCGGACGACAGCCTGCGTCTGTTCAACAAGGGCTACCTCGACTATGACCGCGCGCTGTGGGCGCGATCCGTCAAGGCCGGCCGCATGCCGCCGCTGTCGCGGCTGCTCACCGGCAAGCTGACCGACAAGGGCTTGTTCGCCGGCGACGCCCAGGTCTTCAAGTTCTCCGGCTACGCCGGACCCGGCGCCATGGCCCATCCCGGCGCCATCGGCCTGGGCGACGGCGGCCTGCGCTGCCAATTCCCGGCCAGCAACGAACTGGTCGATCCGCATGCCATCCTTTCCCACGAATTCGGCCATACCCGCTACGGCGATCCCGCCAGCGGCGGCAGCCTGCTGGGCGAGGCGCGCACCGTCGAGCGTTACGAGAATCCGGTGCGCGTGCGCAATGGCTTCGAAGCGCGCTCGGTGTATTTCGAGCGCGTCAACCAGGGCGCGCTGGAAGCGAAAAAGGACAGCCTGGTCGAGCGTCTGCTGCGCCTGGAGCGGCAGCGTGGCATTTCGGTGCAGGACCTGTCCTCGGTGGAGCGCTACCACTGTGATTGTTCCGGCCCGCTGCCCATCATCCTCGACTGCGAGGTTCGCGAGCGCCCCGCCGGCGAGGATGCCAGCGTCCCCGCCTACGAGCACGACTGCAAGCTCAACTGGAAGCCGGAGCCGGCGCCACTGCGCTGAACCCCGCGCGGCGGCCGCGCTTGATGTCCGTCAAGGCCGGCCCGCCGGTCGACCCCGACACTGGCGCGTCCTCCACCACCGTCGTCCACCATGCCCAGTCTCTGGTCCACCTATACCGCCGCGCCGCATCGCGTGCTTTTTCTGCCCGGTGCGGTGCAGGTCGTCCTGGTCATGCTCTGGTGGTTGCTCGACATGCATCTGCGCGCGGCCGGCGGCGCGGGCCTGGCTGCGGGCGGGCTGCCAGGCCCCGCTCTGCATGTCTGGTGGATGCTGTATGGCTGCCTGCCCTTCTTTATCTTCGGATTTCTCTTCACCGCCATGCCCAATTGGCTGAATGGCCCGGCCATCCCGCGCCCAGCCTACGTCGCGTCCGGCCTGGCGATGAGCCTGGGCGTGCTCGGCGTGTACCTCGGCGGCATGCTGCCCGCCGCCCTGCCGGCCGGCCTCGCCCTGCACGCGGCGGGTTGGGCCGTCGCGGCGCTGGCCCTGGGCCGCACCCTGTTGCGCGCGCCGCCACAGGACAAGCTGCATTCCGCCTTCGCCGTCGCGGCCATCGTCCTCGGCCTGCTGGGTGATCTGGCCTTCCTGGCGGCGCTGGCCGCGGACTGGACGCCAGGCCTGGCCGTGGCCGGCGCGCTGGGCTTGTGGGGTTTCCTGACCCCGATCTTCCTGGTGGTCTGCCACCGCATGATTCCCTGGTTCACCAGCCGCGTCGTCCCCAACTACGTCATGCTGCGGCCTTACGGCCCGCTCTGGCTGTTGCTGGCCGGCTGTCTGCTGCGCGGCGGGTTTGAACTGGCCGGGCGCGGCGAACTGGCCTGGCCGGTCGACCTGCTGATGGCTTTCCTGGTGTGGCGTTTTTCCGCCTGGTGGGGGCTGACGCGCGGCATCCGCCAGGTCTGGCTGCTGGCCATGCTGCACATCGCCTTCCTCTGGAGCGGCGTGGCCTTCGCCCTCTACGGTCTGGGCAGCCTGGCCGCCATCGCGGGCTTGGACTGGTCGCCGGGACAGGCGCCGGCACATGCCCTGGGCATCGGTTTTTTCGCCACCATGCTGATCGCCATGGCGTCCAGGGTGAGCCTGGGCCATTCCGGCCGCGCCTTGCAGGCCGACGCCCTCACCTGGGGTTTGTTCTGGCTCATGCAGGTGGCGGCGCTGGCGCGCGTGCTGCCGGATCTGGTTCCGGCCCTGCCGCGCTGGCCCATCGAGGCGGCCGGGCTGGTCTGGTTGCTGGGTTTCGCCGTCTGGGCGTGGCGCTATGCGCCGATGTACTGGCGGCCGCGGGTGGACGGCAAGCCGGGCTGAGGCGGCCGTCAGGCGGGCAGCAGCGGTGTCGCTTCCGCCGCGCGCACCAGGTGCAGGTGCGTGCGTTCGTCAACGTTGCGGGTGGCGAACAGGGCCTCGGCGCGGGGCCGCAGGGCATCCGGGTCGGCGGCCGCGAGCACCAGGCGGAAGCGGTGGAAGCCCAGGGCGTCGCGCTGTTCCAGGCCCTCCTGCAGCCAGCCCGCGAGCACTCTCTCCGGGTCCTCTTCCCGTGCGCAGACGCGGACATGCACCAGCAGGCGGCGCCGACGCTGAGCACGGTGGGGCCGCCCGGCCACCGCTCGATGTCGAGCTTCGCCAGCAGTTCGTCGGGACAGCCGCAGCCCAGGCGCTCACGTACGAAAGCGCGCGCGAAGGCGAACGGATCCGGGCTTGCGCCGGATTGCGGGGAGGTCGCGTGCATGCCGCCATGGTGCCGTCGCGCAAGGTGCGCGGCAAGCGGCGGCGGAGGGCCGGCGGGCCCGCAAGTTTTTTGCGCGGTTGCCGATAAGCCCGGCAGGAGGACACGAACATGCATGATGTGGAAGCACTGCGCCGGGACATCGTCGGCATGGTCGACGAACTGCGTTCGGCCATCGAGGACATCGGCGACGGCGGCATGCCGGAAGCGAATGTGGTCAGCAACGCCCGCGACCGCCTGCGTTACATCTCGGCGCTTACCGAGCAGGCGGCGGGACGCAGCCTGAACGCGGCGGAAGCCATCGCCGACCGCCTGCATGCCCAGCGCGCGCGCGCCGAGGCCCTCATGGGCAGGACGCGATCGCCGGCGCTGCGAGCTTTCCTCGCCGAATTGCGCGAGGAGCACGAACTCAGCGCCGCCGACACCAGCGAGATCATCCAGGCCCAGGCCTTCCAGGATCTGGTCGGCCAGGTGGTGAACAAGCTGATGGTGACGGTGCAGAAAATGGAGGATGGCCTTGTCCACCTGCTGCTGGATGACGAGCCCGATCCCGGACTCCTGGCCGGTCCAGCCGTCACGCCGCGGGCGGCGATTTCCCAGGACGACGTCGATAGCCTGTTCGACTGAGACGGCGGGGGGTCACCCGCCATCCCGGTTTACTCAAACCACGGTGAACAGGTAGAGCATGCCGAAGTGAAAGACGATGAAGAGGACCACACCGTAGAAGACGGCGGCGTTTTCGCTTTTCTCGAAGGCTTTTTGCAACATGGCGATTCTCCAGAGGGTTGGGGGGTTAAGAGCCTACTGAAATAGGCTCTAAGGTCTGCGTCACGGGAAAACGATAGGGGCCATGCCCGTCCGGGTCCAGACCGCGCTTTGATGATTGTCAACGTCAGTGGCTGGTGCCGGCGGACAGCCGGGTCTTGTTCCATACGTTGTACTTGCCCACCGGGCGCTTCATCGGCAGGCGCTTGACCTCCTTCAGGGTTTTCGCGTCGTAGACGATCAGGGCGCCGTCCATCTCCCACAGCGAGACCAGGGCGTACTTGCCGTAACGGTCGAACTCCACGTGCGTGGCGGTCTTGCCCGGTTCGGGCTTGAGGTCGGCCACCACTTCCAGGCTGCGCTTGTCGATGACGTGCATGACGTCGCGGTTCTTGCCGAAGAAGACGTCCGCCCAGGCGTAGGGCGTCTCCTCGTGGCTGCGCAGGAAGAAGCCGGGACCGGCGGTGGGGATGACCTTCAGCGTCTTCCAAGTCTTCATGTCGATGACCTGGATGTGGCCGTCCTTCAGGTTGGGCGAGGCCATCACCGGATGGGTGACGCCCTTGTCGTCGGTCCACTCCCAGGTGATGCCGGAACCCAGGTGCGGCATGCCGGGGATGTCCAGGTCGGCGATCTTGCGGCCGACACCCATGTGCACCACCTGGCCCTTGGGCACGTCGCGGGAGGCGCCCATCAGGTAGTTGTAGCTTTGGTCGAAGAAGAAATCGTCGAGGATCTGATCGAGCACGATCTGCCGCACCGGCAGGGGGCCGGGCTCGGCAATGGCCTCCTTGTACTGATAGTCGTGCACCAGGCCCTTGTAGACCGGACGGCCGTCGTAGGGGATCTCCCAGACCTCCGGGATGTCCTTCAGCGCCGCCACGAAGCTGGCGCGCGGCCGCGCGTCGTAGACCGCGGAGACGCGCGAGGTCTTGCCGTTCCTGGCCACCACGGGAATCACCTTGACCAGGGAAAGATCCTTGCCGCTGAGGGCGACGAGCGTATGCGGCAGGTAGTTGGCCACCATGACGTATTGCCCGTCGCTGGACACGGCGACGTTGCGGGTGTTGATGCCGGCGCGCACTTCCGCCACCACCTTCAGGTTCCACAGGTCGTACTTGGTGATCCAGCCGTCCCGCGAAGCCCAGTAGACGAAGCGCCCGTCCGGGGTGAACTTGGGGCCGCCGTGCAGGGCGTAGCGGGTCTGGAAGCGGTGGAAGGGTTCCATGACGTCGCCGTCGAGGATGCTGATGTGATGGTCGCCATGCTCCACCACCAGGGTGACGTTGCTCGGATCGGCCTTGAACACCGGTTTCGCGGGCAGGCCCACGTTCTCCGTGTTGACGATGTGGGAGGCGGTGATGTCCTCGGCGTCCCACTTCGGCGGAATCTTGTTGGGGGTGTAGATCCAGGCCGTCAGGACCTGCATCTCGTCCTCTTTCAGCATCTCCTTGAAGCCGGGCATCTGCGTGGCAGGCAGGCCTTCGGCGATGGCCTTGTAGGCGTCGGCCCTCTTCAGCCTGGCCAGGGATTCCGGCAGCAGGGTGGGGCCCATGCCGCCCAGGCGGTTGGGGGCGTGGCAGGACAGGCAGTGGGTCTCGTAGAGCTTCTCGGGATCGGGGGCGGCGTGGGCGGGGCTGATGAAACCCACGCAAAGGGCGGCCATCATGATCCAAGAGGTTGCCAATCGTGCCTTCCACTTTCGCAACAGCTCCCGTTCGGGAATAAAGGGGAATGAGGGGGATTGGGCCGGGTAGGCCGTTGCACAGGCCACTGGAATCCCCCCCAGCCCCCCTTTGGAAAAGGGGGGAGAGAAACAGCCGATGTTCGGGTCTATGCAGTTCATGCGCAGGATTCCATGCATTGGGGTTGGGTGATGCCCAGTTCCTCGTCCGCCAGATAGCAGCCCGGGTCTTCCGCCCAGAAGTCGCCGGTGGTCTGCCAGGCGCGTACGCGGGTGTTGCCGTTGCAGAGGTCGAGGTGGCGGCACTGGGCGCAGCGGCCGCCGACCGGGCGGGGAGACTGTTTCAGGCCGGCCATCAGGAGGTCTGATGTGTCGGCCCAGATTTCGCCGAAGGGGCGCTGGCGCGCGTTGCCCAGCGGGTAGTTCCACCACATGGTGTCGGGGTGCACGTCGCCCAGGTTGTCGATGTTGGCGACGTTGACGCCGCTGGCGTTGCCGCCCCATTGCACCAGTTTTTTCCGGATGTGCTCGTACTTGTCGGGGAAGCGCGCCGCCACCCAGTGCAGCAGGTAGACGCCGTCGGCGTCGTTGTTGCCGGTGACGAATTCCCTGGGCCGGCCGGCTTCCATCTGCGCCCAGCAACGCTCGAAGAGCAGGTCCATGGCGGTCCGGGTGGTGCGGAAGTGGGCGTCGTCCTTGCGGTTTTTGTTGCCCCGTCCGGCGTAGTTCAGGTGGGACAGGTAGAACTTGTCGATGTCCTCGGCTTCCATCAAATCCAGCAAGGCCGGGAAGTCCTGGGCGTTCTCCTGCGCGAGGGTGAAGCGGATGCCGACCTTGGCACCCGCCTCCCGGCACAGGCGCACGCCGTTCAATGCGGCGTCGAAGGCGCCTTGCTTGCGACGAAAGCGGTCGTGGGTCGCCTTGATGCCGTCCAGGCTGATGCCCACGTAGTCGAAGCCGGTGGCGGCGATGGCCTCGACGTTTTCGGCGTTGACCAGGGTGCCGTTGCTGGACAGGCCGACGTAGAAGCCCATTTCCTTGGCGCGCCGGCCGATATCGAAGATGTCCGGGCGCAGCAGCGGTTCGCCGCCGGAAAGGATGAGGACGGGCACCCGCGCCGCCTTGAGGTCGTCCATGACGCGAAAGACTTCCCGCGTCGACAGTTCGCCCGGGAAGTCCTTGTCGGCGGAGATGGAGTAGCAGTGCTTGCAGGTCAGGTTGCAGCGCCGCACCAGGTTCCAGATCACCACCGGCCCGGGCGGGTTGCGCCTGGGGCCGGTGGCGGTGGGCTCGACGAGTTCCCGCATGAATTGGGTGACGCGGAACATGCTCAGCGTTCTCCGGAGGCGGATTCGGTCAGGCGCAGCCCGGTCTTCTTGAGGATGTGGCTGCTGTACAGGATGTCGCGCGCGCGCAGAGCCGGGCCGAGCAGGTCGGCGATGCGCGCTGCCTGGGTTTCCACCTCCTCGCGCGAATGGCCGTGCACCATGGCGAACAGGTTGTACGGCCACATCGGCGGCCGGCGCGGTCGCCGGTAGCAATGGCTGACGCAGTCGAGCCGGCCGACCGCCTCGCCGAGCGTGTCGACGTGCGCGTCGTCGACGTCCCAGACGGTCATGCCGTTGGCGACGTAGCCCAGCGCGTAATGGTTGGGCACCACGCCGATGCGGCGGATGACGCCGCTGTCGAGCATGGCGCGCAGCCGCGCGATGACTTCCTCGGGCGGCAGGCCGAGCTGGTCGGCAAGCTGGTGGTAGGGCCGCGGCACCAGTGGCAGGCCGCCCTGGGTGGCGCGCACCAGGCGGCGATCGACATCGTCCAGCTTATGGGCCGGGGTTCGCGAGTGGGGCGTGGACATGGCCTGGTTCCTCGCTTCCACGCTCAGGCTTGCAGCTTGAGTTCGACGAAGTACTCCCGCTCCTTGGGAAAGCGGAAGACCTCCAGGCCGGTCGCCGCCTCGATGCGCGCGCAGGCCTTTTCCGCCCGGCGCGGTGTCTCCGCGGCGACCACGAACCACATGTTGAGGGCATGCTCGCGCCGGTAGTTGTGCGCGACTTCCGGCTGCGCGTTGACCACCAGGGCGATCTCCTCGTAGTCCGCTTCCGGCACCGCCATGGCCGCCAGCAGGTTGACGCCGCCCATGCGGTCGGCGTTGAACAGCGGGCCGAAGCGCGTCAGCGTGCGTTCCTGCAGCATGCGCTCGATGCGTGCGATCAACTGCCGCTCGCTGACGTTGAGCCGGTTGACGTAGCCCAGGAATGGCCGCTCCGCGAGGGGGAAATCCCCCTGCATGAGATTGATGATGCGCCGGTCCAACTCGTCGAGCGGCCGGGCGGGGGCGCTCATGCCGCGCGCTCCAGGGGCCGCGCGCCAGCCGATGGCGCGTGGCGGGTGCCGCACTGCTTGAATCGGCGAAGCGAAAACAGCGGCGCGCAGGCCAGGTCCGCGAGGTCGAACTCGCCGCTCAGGCCGGCGCGCAGGCGGGCCACCTCGGCCAGCACCGCGGTGCGGTCGCGGCCGTGCACCATGGAGAACAGGTTGTAACGCCAGTCCGGGTCGCGGCGCGGGCGGCGGTAGCAGAGGGTGACCGCCGGCTCACCGGCCAGGCGGCGGCCGACCTCGCCCACGCGCTGGTCGGGGATGTCCCACACCACCATGGCGTTGGCGGTGTAACCCAGTTCGCGGTGGCGCACCACCACGCCGAAACGGCGCAGCACGCCGAGCGCGAGCAGGCGTTCGAGGCGGGCGATGACGGTTTCCTCGCGCCAGCCCAGGCGGGCGGCGAGCGCGGCGTAGGGACGCGGGACGAGGGCGAGGCCGTCGTCGAGCGCGGCGGCCAAGGCATGGTCATCCGTCTCCAGGCCGGCGCGCAGGCGCTGCGCCGAGGCGGCGGCGCCGGCGCCGTCCAGGTGGACGCGCGGGCGGCTGCCGTTGGCGAGATCGAAGCCGAGATCGATGTGGAAATCTTCGAGCATCGGCAGATCGAGGGCGGCACAGCCCGCCAGTGCGCCGATCTCGCCCAGCACCGCGTCGACGCGGGCGCGGCTGGGCGCGGCGAGCACGAACCACAGGTTGTAGCGGTGCTCGCGCTCGTAATTGTGGTTGACCTCGGGATAGGCGCTGATGGCGGTGGCGACGCTTGCCACGCGCGCCTCGTCGACCGCCACGGCGGCCAGGGTGCTCCAGCCCAGGGTGTGCGGACGGAACACCGCGCCCACGCGCGAGACCACGCCGCGCGCGGCGAGATCGCGCAGGCGGGCGATGACTTCGTCTTCGGCCAGGCCCAGGGCGTCGCCCAGGCGGGCGAAGGGGCGCGACGTCAGCGGGAAGTCGCGCTGCCAGTCGTTGAGCAGGCGGAATTCGCAATCGTGCAGGTCGGCGGGGCGCATGGCGTGCTCCTCAAAGGCCCATGCGATGGGCGCGCGCGGTGAAGAAGATGCCGCTCGGCGCGGCGGCGGGAATTTCCGCCAGCTTGCGGAAGCTGGCGGTGTCGTAGACCTCGACGCGGTTCTCGTCGCGCACCGAGATCCAGACATGCTCGCCGCGCGGCGTGAACTCCATGTGCAGCACGGCCTTGCCGGGCTTGAAGCTGTGCACGATGGCACGCGTCGGCACGTCGATGACCTGCACCGTGTCGTAGTGGGGGAAGGCGAAGTTGACCCAGAGACGGCGGCCGGAGGGCTCGGCCATGACGAAGACCGGCTGGCCGGCGACGGGAATGACGCCCACCTTTTCCCAGGTGTTCATGTCGACGATCACCACCTCGTGGCGGCCGACGCCGGGAATGAAGGTGAGGTTGCCGGAAACCGCCCAGGTTTCCAGGTGCGGCATCTTGTACACCGGCAGTTTCTCGCCGCCGCGGCCATAGTCGGGGAGGGCGCGGCGCACGCCCTGCTCGGGCTGCCACAGGTCGAGCACGGCGATGCCGTCCTCGCCGAACAGGCCGGCCACGTACCAGCGTCCGTCCGGCGTCACCAGGGCGTCGTAGGGTTCCTTGCCGATGCCCGTGTAGCGCGTGATCTTCGGGTTCTTCGCGTCCTCGGAAAGGTCGGCGAGCCAGGTCTCGCCGGCCTCGAACAGGCTGAAGACGAAGCGGTTGCCGGGCGCGTCCTCGAGGCCCACCACCTTGGAGAGCGCGCCCGTCACCTCCGACTTCGCGGGGATTTCCGTCACCAGCTCCAGCGTCTCGCTGTCGAAGATCTTGACGCCGCCCGGCGTGTAGTTGGCGGCGGCGATGAAGCGGCCGTCCTGCGAGACCGCGCCGCCGATCGAATTGCCGGACTGGATGACGCGCTTGACGATGCGGGCGGTGAGCATGTCCACCTTGCTGAGGCCGCCGTCGCGGCCGAACACGTAGGCGTAACGCGCGTCGCGCGAGAACACGGCGGAGGCGTGCGACAGGTCGCCGAGCCCCTCGACGCGTTGCAGGGCGGTTTTGCGCGTGGTGTCGACCAGTTGCAGCGAGCCCTTGGCGCGCTCGACGATCAGGCCGAGGTCGCCGCTGCCGCGCGGCTCCGTGGCAAAGGCGGGCAGGGCGAGGGTGATGCAGGCGAGCACGGTGAGGGTGATGCGCAGCACCCTGGCGCCGCGCGCACCGTGGCCGCATGTTTGGCAAGCAGTGCCGGCGACGTGGGCATGGGAGTGGCGGGGCAGGGGACTCATTCCGGAAATCCTTTCAGCAGTTCGCTGACGATCCAGCGCGTGTCGCTTTCCGACAGGTGCGGCGCCCAGCCGGGCATGGCGGTGCCGGTGCGGCCGTGCAGGATGGTGGCTTCCAGCGCCTCGGCCGGTTTCTCGGCGAGGGCGGCGGCGGTGAGCGGCGTGCCGAGCCCGCCGGTCAGGCGCAGGCCGTGGCAGAAACCGCATTCCTGGCGCACGAAGCGGGTCAGCTCGCGCTGGCGCTCGGCGCCCGGCGACTCGGCTGCCATGGCCTGGTTCATCAACGCGGTGAGGGCGGTGACCGCGACGGCCAGCACCAGCGACATGGCGGCGCCCAGGGCCAGGCCGAACTTCCAGTCCGTGGGGTGCGCCGTCCGCCTGGGGACCGCGCAGGGAGAAGCGCAGGTCGCGCATTGATGCTTACGCATGGCCGTTCCTCTGCTTGCTGCTGGGTTGGCGTGGCATCCCCGCCGGAGACGCCGTGCCAACCCGCCCGGCCGGAGCCGGGCGGAGAGGTCAGCCGATCAATAGACGTCCTTGATGGTGTTGTAGAGGTTGAACTTGCCGGTCGGCGTGATCAGGCGCTTGTCCTTGATCACCGCCTTCAGCTTGCGGGTCTTGTCGTCCATGACCACGATCGCCGATTCGCCGGTCTTCGGTCCCCACACCGAGAACCACACCTCGTCGCCCGCCTTGTTGTACTCGGGGTGGGTGACGCGGGCCTTGCTGATGCCGGCCAGCTTGGCGAGGTTGATGACCTGGGCGGGCTTGTCCAGGTTCTTCAGGTCGAACACCGAGACCGACTGCTGCACTTCGTCGTCGGGCGACAGCGCCGCATCCACCCACAGGTTCGTGGACTTCGGATGGGTCTTGATGAACAGCGAGCCGTTGCCGTGGTTCTTCAGGCTGCGCACCACCTTCCAGGCATGCTGCTTGTTCTTCGCCGGGTCGGTGCCGATGACCGCGACCGTCTCGTCACCCAGGTGGCCGGTGGCCCAGACCGGACCGTACTTGACGTCGGTCCAGTTGGCGCCGCGGCCCGGGTGCGGCTTGACGCCGACCTTGACGTTGGCGGCCAGCTTGCCCTCCTTGGTGTCCACCACGGAGACGGTGTCACGCATGTTGGCGGCCACCAGGAAGTAGCGCTTGGAGGCGTCCCAGCCGCCGTCGTGCAGGAAGCGCTCGGCCTCGATTTCGGTGGTCTTCAGGTTCTTCAGGTCGGAGTAGTCGACCAGCAGAATCTTGCCGGTCTCCTTCACGTTGACCACGAACTCGGGCTTGATGTGCGACGAGACGATGGAAGCGACGCGCGGCTCCGGATGGTATTCCTGCTCGTCGTAGGTGTAGCCGCGGGTGGATACCACCTTCTTCGGTTCCAGGGTGAAGCCGTCCATCAGCACGTAGGCGGGCGGCCAGTAGGAGCCGGCGATGGCGATCTTGTCGTCGTAGCCCTTGAACTTGGAGGTGTCGATCGAACGAGCGTCGGAGCCGGTGCGGATGATCGCCACCGTCTCCGGCGTTTCCATCCACAGGTCGATCAGGTTGATGAGGCCGTCGCGGCCGGTGGTATAGAGATAGCGGCCGGAACCGGAGAAGCGGGTGATGTGCACCGCGAAGCCGGTCTTCAGGATGGTGATGATCTTCTTCGAATCACCGTCGATAAGGGCCAGCTCGCCGGTGTCGCGCAGGGTCACCGAGAACAGGTTCTCCAGGTTGATGTTGTTCATCTTCTTCTTTGGCCGCTTCTCCGGCGGCACCAGCAGCTTCCAGGACGCCTTCATCTCCTTCAGGCCCCATTCCGGCGGGGTGGGCGCCGGATGTTGGATGTAGCGGGCCATGATGTCGATTTCCTTCTCCGTCATCTCGTTCGAGGTGCCGAAGCCGGGCATGCCGCCGGGCGTGCCGAAGGCGGTGAACACCTTCAGGGTATCCGTGCCGAGTTTCTGCATGGCGTCCGGCAGCAAGGCCTTGCCGGTGGCGCCCTTGCGCAGCACGCCATGGCAGCCGGCGCAACGGTCGAAGTAGATCTGCCGACCCGCATCGAACTCTTCCTTGGTCATGGCCGGCGCCTTCGGGTCGGTGGATTGGTACATCTCCATCTTGCCTGCGCCGGCGCCGGCGCCCGCCATGTACTGGTCGCCAGGCTTGGCCGTGTGGGTCTGGGTTTGCGCCCAGGCCATGGAAACCGCCAGCGGCAGAGCCGCCAGCATCAAACCTTGTCGTACTGCTCGCTTCATGGGATTGCCCTCCTGAAAACAGCCGTGTGGCTGGAAATAAAACCTGCATCGCGTGGGGGGCAATGATGCGGCCTTCGCCGGGCTGGTGGTTTGATGTTTATCAACCGGGAAGTGGGGCGGTTGATGTTTGTCAACCGGGTCGGTTGGCGGTTGACGATTGTCAAACGCATGTCGAGTTCGCCGCCCCTACAATGCGCCGCACCTCAACGAGCCAGGAGCGCGTCGTGATCGTCGAACCCGTCCATCTCGCCAATTTCTTCACGGTCTTTTTCAGCGCCGCGTCGGTCATCCTGTTCGGCGCCCTCTACGCCCTGCTGTTCGCCTGGTCGCGGGTGCGCGGCCGGCCGCGCCTGATGGCCATGGCCTACGCCGCCTACCTGGGCCTGGCCGCCTCGGTGGTTACCCTGGGCTATGCCGCCAACCTGTTCAACAGCGGCTTCTGGACCTTCATCGTCCTGCTCATGCTCGTCGGCTATCTCTTCGCTCCCCACGCCATCTGGCATCTCTGCGTGGGCACCCACGCCGAGGAGGACGAGATGGTGAAGATTTCTCAACCGCGCTAAGGAGGCATTCACATGTCGCAAACGCAAACGCAAACGCTCTGGTGGGCATCGGAATCCTTCTGGAAGAAGATGGCCGTCTGGATCACGGCCGGCTCGGCCGTGGTGCTCATCTTTCTGACCTTCGACACGGTCAAGCAGATCACCGCCGGCGGCAAACGCGTGCCGGCCTATTCGGTGATCAACAACCGCATCGACTACGTGTTCGACGAGAAGCGCAACCATCAGGTGCCGGTCATCGGCCCGGAGGAGCCGCTGTTCGGCAAGAAGCTGACCGAGGAGGAGGCCATGGCCCTGGTCAGCAAGGGCAAGCTCACCACCCAGGCGAAGAACTGCATGAACTGCCATACCCTGCTGGGCAACGGTTCCTACTACGCGCCCGACCTCACCAAGTCCTGGCTGGACCCTACCTGGGGCACCAAGCAGTTGCGCGAGCAGCAGATGGTGGACTTCCTCATGAATCCTCAGGATTACCTGTACAACTCCCTCGGCCGCCGCATGCCCAACCTGGGCATCACCGAGGAGGAAGCGCGCGCCACGGTGGCCTTCCTGAAGTGGATGTCATCGATCGACACCAACGGCTTCCCGCGTAACTTCAAGCCCATCGATCAGACCGACCCCGCTCCCGACGCGGCGCCCGCCGCTCCGGCTGATGCCGCCGCCGCCCCGGTTCAACAGTAAGGAGATACACATGGCAGCTCTTGGAACCCTCAGTTCCGCCAATCTCAACGGCGGACAGAAACTGGCGGTGAAGTTTTTCACCGTCGCCATCGCCCTGTTCGGCGCCCAGGTCCTGTTCGGCATGCTGGCCGGCATCCAGTACCTGAAGCCGGACTTCCTGTTCGGCATCCTCGACTTCTCCGTCAACCGCATGCTGCACATCAACGCCTTGGTGGTGTGGCTGCTGTTCGGCTTCATCGGCGCGGTGTACTGGATACTGGAGGATGAATCCGGCACGCCGGTGGTCGGCCTGGGCCTGGGCAACCTGATGTTCTGGGTGTTCACCTTGGCCGTGGTGGTGGTGGTGCTGGTCTACCTGCTGGTGCAGACCGGTCCGGGCGAGCTGAAGTCGATCTGGCTCATCAACGAGGGCCGCGAGTACATCGAGGCGCCGCGCTGGGCCGACATCGGCATCGTGGTGTGCGTGCTGATCTTCTTCTACAACGTCGCCGCCACCTTCATGAAGGGCCGCTTCACCGGCATCGGCGGGGTGCTGGTGTTCGACCTGGTCGCCCTGGCCGGCCTGTATCTGGCGGGCATGTGGTACACCCCCAACATCTCCATGGATCAGCACTGGTGGTGGTGGGTGATCCACCTCTGGGTGGAAGCCACCTGGGAAGTGCTGGTCGGCTGCCTGCTGGCCTACGGCCTGATCAAGACCATGGGCGTGCGCCGCAAGATCGTCGAGACCTGGCTGTACATCGAAGTGGCGCTGCTGTTCGGCTCCGGCATCCTGGGCCTGGGTCACCACTACTTCTGGATCGGCACGCCGGAGTACTGGCTCGCCATCGGCGGCTTCTTCTCCGCCCTGGAGCCCATCCCGCTGGTGGCCATGGTGGTGCACGCGGTGTTCGACGCCGGCCATCACAAGATGAAGAGCGCCAACCATCCCGCCCTGGCGTGGATGATCGCGCAGGCCTTCGGCAACTTCTTCGGCGCCGGCGTCTGGGGCTTCATGCACACCCTGCCGCAGATCAACATCTACACTCACGGCACCCAGTGGACCGCCTCGCACGGCCACCTGGCCTTCTTCGGCGCCTACGCCACCATCGTCATCGCCTTCATCTACCTGGCGGTGCAGAAATGGCGCGGCAACGTCTGGATGAGCGGCAACATGGCCGGGGCCTGGAGATGGAAATGGGCGATGTTCCTGCTGCACGCCGGCATGATCGGCATGACCATGGCCCTGCTCATCGCCGGCTACGAGCAATCCCACATCGAACGCGCCATCGGTGGTTCCACCTGGATGGCCTACTTCGAAGCCCAGGCCGGACCGTGGTTCCAGCAGGCCATGACCTGGCGGATGATCTCCGGCTGGTCGTTCGCCGCCGGTTTCGTCCTGCTGGCCTGGGACCTGATGACCATCGGCAAGCGCGAGACCCGTCCGGCGCAATTGCCCGCCGCCGAGGCCGCCGCCGCCTGATCGCGTCACCTCTCGTCGCGTGTTCGGCCCGCCGCTGTTTCGGCGGGCCTTTTTTTCGGGTGCGGCCGCCGCTCCGGCCACCGGGGCGGCGGTATCATGCCCCCCTGTTTTGCCGCCGTTCCTTTCGCCACCCTCGCGGAGTCCACATGAAAATCCTGTCCCTGCTGTTCGCCCTGTTCCTTGCCGTCCCCGCCTTTGCCACCCCCCCCTCCGGCAAGCCGGCCGCATTGACCCAGACCGCGAAGGTGGTGAGCACCATCAAGTCGCCGCCCTAT
This sequence comes from Betaproteobacteria bacterium, assembly GCA_016873935.1. GTDB lineage: Bacteria > Pseudomonadota > Gammaproteobacteria > Burkholderiales > Thiobacillaceae > PFJX01. The sequence goes on from VGVT01000023.1 coordinate 26,850, forward strand.
ACCTACCTCGAGGTTTCCCAGGGCAAGCAGACGCGCTGGCTGGCGGCGACCATCATCGCCGTGAAGGCGGGCGACGTGATCCAGTTCGACGAGGGCCTGGAAATGCGCGATTTCCACAGCAAGACGCTGAAGCGCACCTTCCCCAGCATCTACTTCGTCAACAAGGTGGAGGTGGTTCCGGCGCGCTAATCGCCGTCGCAATGCGGGCCGGTGAGGGGCACGAAGGCGACGTCCAGCACGGTCCGGGCATCCAGCCCGCCGTCGGCGCGCTTTTCCAGCACACGCAGTTCCTGCGACCAGCCCTGTCGGCCGACCGGGATGACCAGGCGGGCGCCCGGCGCGAGTTGTTCCGGCAGGGCGGGTGGCACATGCGGCGCCGCGGCGGTGACCAGGATGCCGTCGTAGGGCGCGTGTTCCGGCAGGCCGGCATAGCCGTCGGCGTGGCGCACCTCGACGTTGTCGTAGCCCAGTTCGGCCAGGCGCGCGGCGGCCGCGGCCGCCAGCTCGGGGACGATCTCCAGGCTGTAGACGCGCCGCACCAGCCGGCTCAGTACCGCCGCCTGGTAGCCGGAGCCGCAGCCGATTTCCAGCACCGTGTCGCCGGCGCGCGGCCGCAGCAGGTCAGTCATCAGGGCGACGATGAAGGGCTGCGAAATGGTCTGGCCGTGGCCGATGGGCAGCGGGCCGTTGTCGAAGGCGCGCGGCCGCAGGCCGGCAGGAACGAAGGCCTCGCGCGGCACCGCCGCCAGGGCCGCCATGACCCGCGCGTCGAGGACATCCTTGCCCAGCCAGTGGCGGGTCAGTTCCGCCTCGCGGCAGATGTCCCGCAGCATGCCTTCGCGTTCGTCCATGTTCATGTGCCGCTCCCAGGCCGATGGCGCTTACCTTACGCTCGACGCCGGCGCTCCGCCAAGGCTTCGCGAACGTGAGCGATCTGCCCGTTCTCCATCGCGACGACTGGCTCATCGCCATCGACAAGCCCAGCGGTCTGCTGGTGCATCGCAGCGACCTCGATCGCCACGAAACCCGCTTCGCCCTGCAACTGCTGCGCGACCAGATCGGCCGGCCGGTGTATCCCGTGCACCGGCTGGACAAGGGCACTTCGGGCGTGCTGCTGTTCGCCCTCGACCCCGAGGTGGGCCGCGAACTCGGCCGCCAGTTCATGGCTGGGGCCGTGGACAAACGCTACCTCGCGGTAGTGCGCGGACATCCGCCGCAGGCCGGGGTGGTGGAGCATCCCCTCGCGCCGATGGCGGATGCCCGTGCCGGCGTAGCGTCCGGCGGCGCGCCGCAGCCGGCGATCACCCATTTCCGCCTGCTGGCGCGCGCCGAACTGCCATATCGCGTAGACCGCTATCCCAGCAGCCGCTATGCCCTGGTGGAACTGCACCCGCTGACCGGGCGCCGGCACCAGTTGCGCCGGCACATGAAGCACATCGCCCATCCCATCATCGGCGACGCTACCCACGGCAAGGGGTGCCACAACCGCCTGTTCACCGAGCTGTTCGGCTCGCGCCGCCTGCTGCTGGCGGCGGTGCGGCTGCGGCTGCGGCATCCGGTGACCGGCCAGCCCCTCGATGTGCGGGCGCCGCCGGCGGCGGATTACACGCGGGTACTGGTCGATCTGGGCTGGACGGACCCGGCGGCGGGCGGGTTCGACACTGATTTGCTACCCTGAAACTGAAAGGGTGGGAATTTGGATGTACAGCGTCCCGTTTTGGGATACGTGGCAAATTGGAAAATGGGGGATTGGCGATGGGCGAGCGTAAGTGGTTGGCGACCCTGTTGGGGGTGGTCGGTCGCGCCATGCGACCAGGGGCGCGTGCCTCGCGGTTGGCTCGTGAAGACATAAGTTTTGGCCATCCCGCGCCCCGCCAGGACGATGGGCTGCAGAACCTTGCCCGCTTTTCCCATACTCAGGAAATCCAGGTCGAAGAGATCGAGCGGGAAGTCTTCGTGCGCGAATGGAGCCAGACCCAGGTCGAACTGGTCACCGGCGCGGCGGAGAATGCCCAGGCGTCGGGGCCGTACGTTGTCGATCGTCGGCTGCCCAACTACGAACGGCGCCAGCCTATGAACGACAGGCGGGCCGGTGATGGCCATGACCGGCGGGCGAACGGCAAGGCCTTGAGCCGTCGTTCCGCAGGCTCCTAGCATTCCCGCTAGATCTCGTCTTGCGAGTGCTTGCGCGTTGCTTGGGCAGACCTCCGTGGGGCACTACAATCGTTGCTTTGCCCTCCCGGCGATACCCATGATCGATGACGACGCCATCCTGCGCGCCAAGCTGAATAGCGACACCGGACAGTTGGATTGGCCTGAACTGGAGCGCCATTTCGCGCGCGGCGTGGTGATCCGGGTTGCGGCCGGCGTCGATTTGCTCGACGTCGCCCTGGCCATGGCCCGGGATGACGCGGCGACCTTGCGCGACTGGCTGGCGAACGGCCGCGTGGCCCACGCCGGCGCCGCCGAGGCCAGCCTCTGGCACGCCGCCGGCAGCCGTTTCTGGGCCGTGGTGGTGGCGCCCTGGGTGCTGGTCCAGGAAGTCGCCGGCCATCCTTCCCATCGACCCAACTAGCCGGGCCGCAACGCATGGCGCTCAAGGCGACCATCTTCAAGGCCGAACTCGAGGTCGCCGACATGGACCGCGAGCATTACGCGGCCTACAGCCTCACCCTGGCGCGGCATCCTTCCGAGACCGACGAGCGCATGATGGTCCGCCTGCTCGCCTTTGCCCTGTTCGCCGAGGACGGCCTCGCCTTCGGCAAGGGACTCTGCGTCGATGACGAGCCGGAGCTGTGGCAAAGGGATGCGACCGGCGCCATCGAACGCTGGATCGACGTCGGACTGCCGGACCCGAAGTGGGTGCGCAAGGCCTGCAACCGCGCGCGGCGCGTGGTGATCGTCGCCTACGGCGGGCGCCAGGCGGAGGTCTGGTGGCGGCAGGCCGGCGCCGACCTGGAACGCCTCGACAATCTGCGCGTCCTCGCCCTGCCCCAGGAGGCCAGCCGCGCGCTGGCGGCCATGGCGGTGCGCGGCATGCGCCTGCAATGCAGCATCCAGGACGGGATCGCCTGGGTGACGGACGGGAACAGCTCCGTCCAGGTCGAACCGGTCCTCCTGCGCGAGGAGACGGGCTGAGCGCCCGCGTCCGCATGCGCAGGCTCGAATTCCGATTGCGGGGCGACTACGTCGCGCTCTGCGACTTGCTGAAACTGGTCGGCCTTGCCGACAGCGGCGGCCAGGGCAAGGCCCTGGTGGCCTCCGGGCGGGTACGCGTCGACGGTCAGCCGGAAAGCCGCAAGACCGCGAAGATTCGCGCCGGACAATGGGTGGAATGCGACGGCACGGAAATCCGCGTCGAGGCGGCCTGATTCCCGCTGAAATTCGCTCTAAGATGGCGGTGTTAACCACAGGAGAAGGTTCATGCCCGACGACCCCCTCATGCGCGCGACCCTGGTGCCCAAGCCCGGCATGATCAAGCTGACCCACGTGATGTACGCCTTGCATGCCTTCAGCGCCCTGACCGGTCTGGTCAGCGCCGCCTTCATCGTCACCGCCTTCCTGTCCGGATGGCCATCCATCATCGCCGTGGCGCTGAATTTCATGAACCGCGGGGAAGTGCGGGAGAGCTGGCTGGATTCGCATTTCCGCTGGCAGATGCGGACCTTCTGGTATGCCCTCGTCTGGATGCTGGTGGCGGGTCTGCTGGCCCTGACCCTGATTGGCATCCCGGCGGCCATCGTGCTCCTGCTGGGCGTCGGCATCTGGGTGCTCTATCGTCTGGCGCGCGGCTGGAGCGCGCTCGGCGCCGAGCGTCCTCTGGCGATCTGAGGGACGGGCCGCGATTGCGGAGATATGATGGCGCCGTGCCGACCCGGAGCGCGCGCGTTCGCAACCAACAGGAGGAGTACCCGATGAGGAAGCAGGCAATTGCGGCGCTGGCGCTCGCTCTGGCGATGGCCAACGCCCCCGCGCTGGCCGAGGAGGATGCCTTCGACAAGGCCATTCATACCTATGGCTGCGCCGATTACCCCAAGGCCTTCGCCATGGTCACCCCCCTGGCCGAGAGCGGTCATGCCCTGGCGCAATACCAGATGGCGCTGATGCTGGAGCAGGGGCAGGGCACCGCCACCAACCTGGCGGAAGCCTACAAGTGGTATGGCAAGGCCGCCGCCCAGGGCGTGGCCGACGCCTATTTCGCGCTCGGCCAGATTTATTACCGTGGCGTCGTGGTGCCGCGGGATGACATCCAGGCTTTTGCCGCGTTCGACGTTGCCGCCCGCCTGGGCTACGCCGTGGCCGGTGACTGGCGAGGCATGGTGGCCAAGACCCTGAACGACGAGCAGATGACCAAGGCGCAGAAGGCCGCGGCGGAACTGCTGGCCCGGCGCCCGGCCGGAGCGCTCGACCGCATTCGCTGAGCCCGCGGCGGAATTTCTACTGACGCCGCGTCCGCCTCGGCAGCGCGGCGCCTGCCGATTCGGCTGCCGCTGGGTCGCATGGGCTTTGCGCGCGGCGCAGGGCGACGTGGGCGCGCACCATGGCCGGAATGCGTCGCGGCCATTCCCGCTCCTCAGGGCTTGCCAGCAGCTGGTGAAACAGACCGCGCACGAAGGCCAGGGTGTCCATGGCCAGGGCGCGCGGATCCAGGCCGTCGCGCAAGGTGCCCTTGGCCTGCGCGCGCCGATAGGCGAGTTCGGCGTCCACCAGGAATTGCAGGCCGGGCTTGTTGAGTTCCTCCAGCACGCCGGCGAAGTCATCCACGTATTCACAGCGCAGGAAGATGATCTCGAACATCTGCCGCACGCGTTCGCTTTCCAGAATGGCCTGGAACAAGGCCAGGATGCTTTGCTCGATGCCGTCCAGGGGGTCGGCCAGATTTTCCGCCAGGATCAGGCTGTGGCCCTTGTCCAGCAGGGGCAGGGAGATCTGCTCGCGCATGGCGAAGAACAGTTCCGTCTTGTTGGCGAAATGCCAGTACACCGCGCCACGCGTGACGCCGGCGGCCTTGGCGACTTCCTCCAGGGTGGTGCGGCTGACGCCGCGGACGTGAAACGCGTGCAGCGCCGCCTCCAGGATCTGCTGGCGGGTCAGTTCCGCCTCGGCCTTGGTCTTACGCGCCATGGCGGCGCCTCGCGGGAGTTGTCCGCATGGCGCGGATTCGCTCGAAGCCGGTTGTCATCCTGCGCATCCTCGAAGGCGATTGAGATGCCCGTCATTTTACATACATGCATGGTTGTATATACTGCCGGGACCCTGTTCCTCCATGCGGAGTCGTAATCATGCCCGACCCCAACGTCCGCAATCCCAGCGTCCTGGCTGGCACAAGTATGGTCTTGCTGCTCGGAGTCCTGCTTGGCTGTGCGGACCCGGGGGCCGATGCGCGCGGCCAGCAAGACGGGCAGGGCGGCATGCCCCCGCTGCCGGTGACGGTGATCGAGGTCCAGCCCAGTCGCGTGCCCATCGCCGTCGAAGTCATGGCGCAGACCGAAGGCGCCCGCGAGACCGAGGTGCGCGCACGCGTCGGCGGGCTGCTGCTGAAACGCCTGTTCGAGGAGGGCATGCCGGTGCGCGCCGGCCAGCCGCTGTTCCAGATCGACCCGGCGCCGCACGAGATCGCCCTCGCCCAGGCCCGCGCCAACCTGGAGGAGGCGCGCGCACGCGCCGAGCAGGCCGCGCGCGAGGTCGTTCGCATGAAGGGTCTGCTCGAGCGGCAGGCCATCAGCCGCCGCGAGTTCGATGACGCCACCTCGCTCGACGCGGTGTCACGCGCGGCGGTGCGCGCGGCGGAGGCGGCGGTACGCCAAGCCGAGCTGAATCTGTCCTGGACCACGGTCACCGCGCCGGTCTCCGGGCAGAGCGGGCGGGCGGTGAAATCCGAGGGCAATCTCATCGTCGCCGGCACGGCGGACAGCCTGCTCACCACCATTCACCAGTCCGACCCCATGTGGGTGCGCTTCAGCCTGGCCGAGAGCGACGTCGCCAAGTTGCCGGGCGGACGCCTGCACGCCCGCTCCATCCAGGGCGTGGAACTGGTGCTGGCGGACGGCTCCCTCTATCCGCGCCGCGGGCGCGTGAATTTCCTGGCCGGACAGATCGATCCGGGCCTGGGCACGCAGGCGATGCGGGCCGAATTCGAGAATCCCGACGGCCGCCTGCTGCCCGGCCATTTCGTGCGCGTGCGCCTGCTGGCGGGTCAGCGTGACAACGCTTTCCTGGTGCCGCAGGCGGCCGTGCTGGAGAGCGAGCTGGGGCGCATGGTCATGCTGGCGGGCGCCGACGACAAGGTGGTACCGCGTCCGGTGGTCGCCGGCGAATGGCTGGGCCGAGACTGGGTGATCCTGGAAGGCTTGCAGGCCGGCGACCGCGTGATCGTCGACAATCTGATGAAGCTGCGTCCCGGCGCGTCGGTGCTGCCGCACAAGCCGGGCGAGATGCCGGCGGGGATGGGCCAGCCGCCGGGGGCGGGTGGTACCGGCAAGCCGGCGGCCAAGGGCTGAGGTAGATCGCGATGTCCCGCTTCTTCATCCACCGCCCCATCTTCGCGGCGGTGATCTCCATCATCATCGTCATCGCCGGCCTGGTTGCCGCGCAGGTGCTGCCAGTCGCCCAGTATCCGCAGATCGCGCCGCCGACGGTGTTGATCACCGCCACCTATCCGGGCGCTTCCGCCGAGACCCTGATGCGCACCGTCGCCGCGCCCATCGAGGAACAGTTGAACGGCGTCGAGGGCATGTCGTATTTCGAGTCCTCGTCCTCGGCCAACGGAAGCGTGGTCATCACCGCCACTTTCGCGGTAGGCGCCGACGTCGATCAGGCCACGGTCAACGTCAACAACCGGGTGAAAGCGGCGGAACCGCGCCTGCCCGAGGAGGTCCGGCGCAACGGCGTGCTCGTGCAGAAGCGCTCCAACGACTTCCTGCAGGTCATCGGCATGGAGGCCCGGGATGCGCGCTACGACACCCTGTTCCTGTCCAACTACGCCAGCCTCAACATCGCCGACGAGCTGAAGCGGCTGCCGGGCGTCGGCGACGTCGTCGTCTTCGGCGCCCAGGACTACGCCATGCGCATCTGGCTGAAGCCCGACCGCATGGCGCAACTGGGCCTCACCACCAGCGATGTCGCCGCCGCCATCCGCGCCCAGAACGCGCAGAACGCGGCCGGCAAGATCGGCCAGGAGCCGGCGCCGGCCGACCAGGTGCTGGTCTACACGGTGACCGCCAAGGGCCGCCTGCTGACCCCGGAGCAGTTCGGCGACATCGTCCTCCGCGCCGGCGGCCCGGACGGCCTGCTGCGCCTGCGCGACGTGGCGCGCATCGAACTGGGTGCCAACAGCTACGAGCAGAGCGTCACCCTGGACGGTCGTCCCACCATCGCCCTGGGCGTGTTCCTGCAGACCGGCGCCAACGCGCTGGAAACCGCGCAGCGGGTCAACACCAAGATGGAGGAGTTGAAGAAGAAATTCCCCGAGGGGCTCGGCTACATCATTCCCTACGACACCACCCGCTTCATCAGCGCCTCGATATACGAGGTCGAGCACACCCTGGCGGTCGCCGTCCTGCTGGTGCTGGGCGTGGTCTACCTGTTCCTGCAAAGCTGGCGGGCGACGCTGATTCCCATGGTGGCGGTGCCGGTCTCGCTCATCGGCAGCTTTGCCGGCCTGTGGCTGTTCGGCTTTTCCATCAACACCCTGACCCTGTTCGCCTTGGTGCTGGCCATCGGCATCGTCGTCGACGACGCCATCGTCGTGCTGGAAAACGTCGAGCGGCACATCGCCGAGGGTCTGAAACCCTTCGACGCCGCCTTGCAGGCGATGAAGGAGGTACAGGGCGCGGTCGT
>VGVT01000024.1 GCA_016873935.1 Betaproteobacteria bacterium
TGGCCATCTCGGCTTCCAGCGCCCTCTCGACTACCAGCTTGGTGAGTTGCTTGAGCAACCCGTTCTCGCCAATCAGGTCTTCCGGCTTTCGGTAATTCGCTAACAGGCTATCTATCAGCTCGGGGGGTACATCGTGCTTCAGTACGGTCATCATCGCTCCTGGCAATGCGGCAGTTTCCTGCCGGGGGACCGTTTACACAAAAATTCTTACACCCTCCCGTCCAGAATCTGTCACCATGCACAAGCCGGACGCCGCGAAATGCCTTGGTCCGGCTTCGATTCCACGCTCTCCCGATCCGGCGCCATGCTTCCCTCTCCTCCGGCGCCGTCCTTCCCGCCCGTAGTATTCCGAAAGGAAACCCCATGAAATCCCTGATCCCCCTGCTGTGCCTTGCTGCCCTTCCGGCTTTTGCCGCCGACCCCGCGCCCGCGGCAGCGCCCGCTTCCGCCGAGGCGTGGGCCAAACAGATGCTGGACCCGACCCGGAACACGGCCGCGTTCAAGGATCCCCAGGCCTTCATGGCCTGGGCCAATGCGATGGCGAACCCCAATACCAGCGCGGCGCTCGCCCAGATGGGCATGGATCCGGCGACCTATGTGCGCATGATGGGCGGCTTGATGAACCCGGCGAGCATGCAGAACTACATGCAGTTCAGCGACCCCTCCATCGCCATGAAGTGGCTGGCCGCGGGCATGGACCCCAGGATGCTTGGCGCGATGGCCGGCATGGCCGCCAACCCGGCCATGTATGGCAACTGGCTGCAGGCGCCGCTGAGCCCGCAGATGTGGTCGCCGGCCATGCAGATGATGAATCCCGGCATGTACACCAACTGGATGCAGGCGCCCATGAGCCCCGGCGCGGTGAACACGATGATGGCGCCGATGAACCCCAACCTGTACATGAACTGGATGGGCGCCGGCGTCGATCCGCGCACCTATGGGACCTGGGGGCAGATGATGAACCTGCCGCAGATGCAGCCGGCCATCGACCCGGCGATGCTGTTGAAGCTGATGCAGGCGATGCCCGCCATGCCGGCGGCGCCGGCGCCCGCGAAGTAAGCGGGTTCTCCGCGCCGTTTCGGCGCGGAGTCGCGGTTCCACCGCACCCTGGGCGTGAAGCGGGATGCGCGAGCCCGTCTCGCATGCCCCGCTCGCTATCAGCCGCCGTAAATCCTCTCGAGCAACCTCCGCGCCAGGGCCGCCTCGACCTCCTGCATGTTCACTTCCGGCACGAGATCCCCGAGCTGGGTCACCGCCATGCCGGCGTAGCCGCAGGGATTGATGGCGCGGTAGGGGGCGAGGTCCATGTCTACGTTCAACGCCAGGCCATGGTAGGTGCAGCCCTGCTTCACGCGCAGGCCGAGGGCGGCGATCTTGGCGCCGCCGACGTAGACGCCGGGCGCGCCGGCCAGGCGCTCGCCTTGCACGCCATGGTCCGCCAGCAGGTCGATCACCGCCTGCTCGATGCGCCGCACCAGTTCGCGCACACCGTAGCCCAGGCGGCGCAGGTCGAGCAGCAGGTAGGCGACGATCTGGCCGGGGCCGTGGTAGGTCACCTGGCCGCCGCGGTCGATGGGAACGATAGGAATGCCGAGGTCGGCGAGCAGGTGCTCGCGCTTGCCGGCCATGCCCAGGGTAAACACCGGCGGATGTTCCAGCAGCCAGATTTCGTCCTCGCTGTCGGCCGCGCGCTGGGCGGTGAATGCGCGCATCGCCTCCCAGGTGGGCAGGTATTCGACGCGGCCGAGGTGGCGTGGGATGGGCGGAGGTGGCATGGCCGCATTCTGGCATGCCCCGGCCAGGCCGGGCCGGCTCGCTCGCCGCGCGACGCGGGCTCCTGGGTGGCCGCGCCGCTGGCCCGGTCGAGCGCCTCGCGCACGCGTTCCGGGTCGTGCGCGCGCAGCGCGTCGACCAGGTCTCGGGCGGCGTCGCGACGGGTTTCGGCGTATTCGCGCAGGGCCGCGAGGGCGGGGGCAGAGGGAGCGTCGGGATCGAGGCGCAGGCGGGCCAGGTGCTCGAAGCTGGCCTCGTAGGGGGCGCTGACTTCCGCTTCGAGGTGGCCGGCCAGTTCGTCGAAGCTCATGCCTTCCCGGCTGGCCCGGCCGATGAGTCTTCCCCAGCGCGCACCGAGGCGCGCGTCGGCGCCGAGGAACTGGCCGATCTCGCCGCGCGCGCGCAATTCCTCGCTCCAGCGGTAGCGCGGTTCCGGGATATGGGTGGCGAGTCCCGCCGCCGCCACAAGCAGGATCGCCGCCGGCAGCGGCCGCCAGGCGCGCCGGTGTGGCGCCTCGGCGTCGACGGGGCGGGCCAGGGCGGCGCCCGCCAGCATGCCGGCGAGCAGGCCGCCGATGTGGGCGGCGTTGTCGATGCCGGTAATCTGAAAACCGAGGACGATGTTGATGCCGGTGAAGAGGATGGCGCCCAGGAACAGGGGGCGGAACTCGCCGGCGCGCGGATGCCGCCGCTCCAGCCAGAGGATGGCGAGGAGGGCGCCGTAGACGCCGAATACCGCGCCGGAAGCGCCGCCGGACACCGCCCGGTCGCCCTGGGCGATGAGGGAGAGCAGGTTGCCGGACAGTCCGGCGGCGGCGAACACCGCCAGAAAGCGGGCGGGGCCGAGCACGCGCTCCACCAGGCGGCCGCTGTCCCAGAGGGCGAGCATGTTCAGGGCCAGATGCAGAAAGCCAAAGTGCAGGAACATGGCGCTGCCCAGACGCCACCATTCGCCGTCCTTGGTGGCGGGGCCGAAGTTGGCGCCCCAGGCCAGTTGCACGCTGTTGTCGGTGTGCCAGAGACCGGCACCGAAGCCCAGCATGGCGGCGAATACCAGCAGGTTGACGGCGATCAGCAGCCAGGTGACCGGGATGCCGCGGCCGGCCAGGCGGTCGAAGGGGAATGGCCGGGCTGCGCTCACTGGCCTCGGCGATCGCCGCTCACAGCACCACCTTGACGCGCGGGTCGCCGCTCAACTCGAGGTAGAGCGCGTCCAGTTGGGCGCGCGAGACGGCGCGGATGGTGCAGGTGAGCGAGAGGTAGCGGCCCGTCGAGGAAGCGCGCAGTTCCGCGCTCTCGGCGGCGAAGTCGGGGGCGTGACGCAGGACCAGGGCGAGGATGTCGCGCGCGAAGTCGTCATGGCGCTCGCCCATGATCTTGATGGGAAAGTCGCAGGGAAATACGAGCAGGCTGTCCGTATCGCTCACGGCGCCGCCTTTCCACGCATGACGGTGTGCTTGTAGGTCTGGTAGAGGGCGATCATGCGGCGGTAGATGGGGCCGGGTTCGCCATTGCCAACCGGCTTGCCGTCCAGGCGGGTGACGGCGAGGATCTCCTTGGTGGAGGAGGTGATCCAGACCTCGTCGGCGTCGCGCAGCTCGGCCGCGGACAGGGCGCGGATCGCGGTCGGCATGTGTGCCGCCGCCGCGAGTTCCAGAACCACGTCGTAGGTGATGCCGGGCAGGATGAGAGGCGTCTTCGGCGGGGCCAGGAGGACACCGTCCCGCACCAGAAAGACGCTGCTGGCGGAGCCTTCCATGAGCTGGCCGTCACGGATCAGCAGGGTTTCGGCGCAGCCGGCGTCCACCGAAAGCTGGCGCAGCAGCACGTTGGCCAGCAGGGAGGTGGCCTTGATGTCGCAGCGGCTCCAGCGCGTGTCCTCGGCGGTGATGGCGGCGACGCCGTGCTCGATCAGGGCCGGCGGCGGCGCCGGCAGTTCCAGGGGCATGAGGAAGACGGTGGGGCGGATGTCGCGGGGAAAGGCGTGGTCGCGGGGGCCGGGGCCGCGGGTGACCTGGAGATACACGCCGAGATCGTCCCAGGGCGCGTCGGCGACGATGCGCTCGATCAGCGCGGTCCACTCGGCGGCGGAATGCGGATCGCCCAGGCGGATGCCGTCCAGGCTGGCGCGCAGGCGCGCCAGATGGTCCTCCTGGCGGAAGGGGCGGCGGTCGTAGACGGGAATGACCTCGTAGACCCCGTCGCCGAACAGGAACCCCCGGTCCATGACCGGGACGCGGGCTGCCTCCAAGGGCAGGAACTGGCCGTTGAGATAGACGGTCGGCATGCTGTGTGCTGAGGAGAGAAGAGTGGGGGAAATCCTACTCGCTACTCTCCACTCCCGACTCGCTAATTCGCTCTCACCGCCTTACCTCAACATCAGCAGGATGTTGTCCCAGCCCCGCCCCAGGATGCCGGACACGGCGATGTCCTCCAGGGCCAGTAGCGGGTACTCGCCCACCGGCTGTCCATCCACCGACACGCGCAGGGTGCCCAGGCGCTGGCCGCGCCGGACCGGTGCCAGCAGAGGTTGCTGGGTGACAGTCTGGGCCTGGATGTTCTTCGCCGAACCGCGCGGCACGGTGACGTGGAAATCGCCCAGGAAGCCGGCCTTTACCTGGCTGCCCTTGCCCTTGTAGATGCGCAGGCTGGCGACTGCCTGGTTGGCGGGATAGAGCTTCACGGTCTCGAAGAACTGGAAGCCGTAGTTCAGCAGTTTCTGGCTTTCCATGGCACGCCCGCTGTCCGACCCGGCGCCCAGCACCACGCTGAGCAGGCGACGTTGTTCACGCTGGGCCGAGGCGATCAGGCAGTGGCCGGCGCTCTGGGTATGGCCGGTCTTCACCCCGTCGACGCTGGGATCCATGAACAGCAGGCGGTTGCGGTTGGGCTGGGTGATGCCGTTGAAGGCGAACTCGCGCATCGAATAGAGCTTGTAATGCTCCGGGAAATCGCGGATCAGGGCGCCAGCCAGTCTGGCCAGATCGCGCGCCGTGGTCATGTGTTGGGGATGCGGCAGGCCGGTGGAATTGAGGAAATGCGTGCCGGTCATGCCCAGCCGCTTGGCGGTCTGGTTCATCATCGAGGCGAAGCCTTCCTCGGAGCCGGCGATGGCTTCCGCAAGCACGATGCAGGCGTCGTTGCCGGACTGGACGATGACGCCCTTCAACAGGTCGTCCACCCGCGCCGGCTTGCGCGGGTCGAGGAACATGCGCGAGCCCTCGGCCTTCCAGGCCTTCTCGGAGACCGGCAGGGTCTGCTCCGGCTTCAGGCGGCCCTCCTTGAGGGCGGCGAAGGCGAGGTAGGCGGTCATCAGCTTGGTCAGCGAGGCCGGCTCCACCTTCGCATCGGCGTTCTTTTCCGCCAGCGGCAGGCCGCTGGCGGCATCGATCAGCAGCCAGGCGCGCGCCTCGATCTGGGGTGGCGGCGGCACCGGCAGGGCGGCGCGGGCGGGCAGGACAAGACTCAGAAAGGACAGGGCAAGGCAGGGAATCAGGCGCAACGGCTTCATGGGTGGTGGAGGGTCGGACAAGTGGAATCGGGAATGGGCACGGCGCGCCGGGCTGGTGGACGGACCCGCCGCGGCGCGCCGGGTTCCCCGCCGGATGCAGGCGGGCGCGCGCCGGGTCGATTCAGCGCACGACCCGGTAAGGCCGCACGCCGAAGTCCTGCTGATAGGCGAGGGCCACACGCTGGGCTTCCTCCGGCGTGGCAAAGGGGCCGGCCTGGACCTTGAACAGGCTGTCGATGTTGATGCGGGTGACGCCCGGCAGCGTGTCGCCGTAACGACTCCGCACCCGCTCCGCGTAAGCGTTGGCTGCGGCCGGCGTGGACAACGCGGCCAGTTGCAGATACAGGCCCGGCGTGACCGGGAGAACAGCGGGGGCGGCCGCGAGCGGGAGCGCCGTTGGCTTGGCGACGGCTTCTGTGGACGCGTCGACGGTTGTTGGCGTCGATGCGGGCGCGGCATGCGCGGCCTGGGCGCCGTCACTGACGCGGAACGCCCGGATGCCGAGTTCCTCGCGGACCAGCGCGGCGGCGCGCTCGGCCTGCGCGCCGGGCGTGAACGGCCCGGCCTGAACCTTGTGCAGACCGTTGGATTGCAGCCGCAGTACACCGGGAAATTCCCGCGAGAGGATGGCGCTGGCGCGCGCCATCAGGCCATCCGCCGTATCCAGACGGGAGAAGGCACCCAGTTGCAGATAGACGGGCCCGGCGCCGGCAACCGGCACCTCCGCCGGCGTGGTCGGCGCCGCCGCGACCTGCACGCGTTCAGGCACCACCTCCGGCGCGCTCGTCTCCAACTTGGCCGATGCCACCGTCGCCTGGGCGGGAGGCGCGAAGGGCGCGTCCGCAAGGGCGGTGAAGCTGCTGGGCGCGTCCTCCGGCAACACTGTCTCCACTTCCACCGGCGTCACGCCCTTGAGCACATCCAGCTTGTAGGCGGCGGTATACGAGAGATCGATGATGCGGCCCTTGTGGAAGGGGCCGCGATCGTTGACCCGCACCACCACCGACTTGCCGTTCTCCAGGTTGGTGACACGGGCGTAGCTGGGCAGCGGCAGGGTCGGGTGGGCGGCGGTCATCGCGTACATGTCGTACGGCTCGCCCGTGGAAGTCGACTTGCCATGGAACTTGCGGCCATACCAGGAAGCCAGTCCCTGAGCCTTGTAGGGCTGATTCCCGGAAACCGGCACGTAGTCCCGGCCCAGCACCCGGTAAGGCGCGTTGGCGAAACGGTGCAAGGGCTCCCAGCGCGGCGTGGCGTCGGGGATGTCGGCCAGGTTGGCGGGCGGATTCGCGCCGGGACCGTCATCCTTGTAATAGCCGCCGCCCTTGAAGGGGGGGAGAACCGGCGTCGCCTCTTGTTCCGCGGTTTTGCTGGGGGCGGTACTGCAACCGGCGAGGGCGAGGCCGAGGGCCAGAATCAGCAAGGTCGGGCGGGTCATGGGCATCAGGCTTGCAGCACGTAAGAAAGCGCTCCAAGTGTAGCGCGTATCCGCTATGTTTTTACAAGCTTTTTGTGTGTCGCCGCGCTCATCACGATGCCGAAGCCGAGGAGCACCGTCAGCATGGAGGTGCCGCCGTAGCTGACCAGCGGCAGGGGCACGCCCACCACCGGCAGGATGCCGGAGACCATGCCCATGTTGACGAAGGCATAGGTGAAGAAGGTGAACATGATGGCGCCCGACAACAGGCGGCCGAACAGAGAGGGCGCGCTGGCCGCCAACCAGAGGCCGCGCCAGATGATGGCGGCGTAGAGCAGCAGCAGGAACAGGTTGCCGATGAGGCCGAACTCCTCGGAAAACACCGCGAAGATGAAGTCGGTGGTGCGTTCCGGCAGGAAGTCGAGATGGGTCTGCGTCCCCGCCATCCAGCCCTTGCCGACCACGCCCCCCGATCCCACGGCGATGGTCGACTGGATGATGTGGTAGCCCGCGCCCAGCGGATCGGAGGTCGGATCGATGAGGGTAAGCACACGCTGGCGCTGGTAGTCGTGCAACAGGGTGTTCCAGGCCAGCGGCAGGGCCGCCCCGGCGACGACGGCGAAGCCGCCGATCACCTTCCAGGACAGGCCGCCCAGGAACAACACGAGGAAACCCGAGGTACCGATGAGCAGGGTGGTACCCAGATCGGGCTGCTTGGCGATGAAAGCCAGTGGTGCGGCGAGAAGGCCGAAGGCCACCGCGAAATGCCGCCAGTTCAGGATTTCCTGTTTGTACTGCAGATACCAGGCCAGCATCATCGGCACTGCCAGGCGCATCAGCTCGGACGGCTGGATGCGGGTGATGCCCAGATCCAGCCAGCGCCGCGAACCGTTGACGACAATGCCGAACATCGCCACCCCCAGCAGCAGGAGTAGGCCGAGGACATAGGCCGGTGGCGCGAACTGCATGAGGCGCTGGGGCGGTACGTGGGAAATCAGCAGCATGGCGGTGAGGGCGACACCCATGTTGACGAGATGGTCGAACACCCGTGCCGTGTTCTCCCCCGAGGCGCTGAACACCGTGGCCGTGCTGATCAGCAGCAACAGGCCGAGCATGGCCATGAGCGGCCCGTCGAGATGGGCAACCACGCGCAGCAGCAGGCGCCGGATCATCGCGTCAGATCCTCTTCCGGTATCGCCACCAGCCCACCCCCTTGCACCGGTCCGCTGTCTTCGGCTTCCTCGGGGATGGGAGCGTCGACGGGTTCCTCCGGCTCATAGACGGTCGGCAGCTTGCCCAACAGCCAGTAGTCGAGCACCTTGCGCGCGATGGGGGCGGCGGTGCCGCTGCCGCTGCCGCCGTTCTCCACCATCACGGCAACGACGATGGTGGGCGCCTCCGCCGGCGCGAAGGCGACGAACAGGGCGTGGTCGCGATGCCGCGCGGCGATGCGCTTCTCGTCGTAGCGGGCACCCTGCTTGATGCCGATGACCTGGGAAGTCCCGGTCTTGCCGCCGATGCCGTAGGGCGCTCCCGCGCCGGAGCGGGCGGCGGTGCCGCCGGGCAGCATGACCTCGATCATGGCCTGGCGGATCACCGCCAGATGTTCCGGTTTCAGCGCAATCTCGCCGACCCGCCGCGGCGCGGCGTAGGCCACGCGGCCACTGATCGGCTCGCGCCAGGCGCGGATCAACTGCGGCTGGTAGAGGACGCCACCATTGGCCAAAGCCATGGTGGCCATGGCCAGCTGCATGGGGGTGGCCAGCATGTAGCCCTGGCCGATGCCGGCGATCACCGTCTCGCCCGGCCACCAGGGTTGTTTGAAGCGTCTCTGCTTCCAGGCCGGCGTTGGCATCAGGCCGGCCAGCTCGCCGTCGAGATCGACGCCGGTCCGCGCGCCGAAGCCGAACTTGCCGAGGAAGTCGGCCATGCGCTCGATCCCCATCTGGTGTGCCAGCTGGTAATAGTAGGTATCACAGGACTGGGCGATGGATTTTTTCAGATCCACCATGCCGTGCCCTTCCTTCTTCCAGTCCCGGTAGCGGTGGCTGCTGCCCGGCAGGCTGAAGTAGCCGGGATCGGCGATGCTGTCGCCTGGCCTTCGCAGGCCCAGCTCCAGGCCGGCCAGACCCATGAACGGCTTGATGGTGGAGCCCGGCGGGTAGATGGCGCGCAAGGCGCGGTTGATGAGGGGGCGGTCGGGAGAGTCGTTGAGTTCGCGCCAGGTCTGCGTGTCGATGCCGTCGACGAACAGGTTGGGGTCGAAACCCGGCTTCGACATCAGCGCCAGCACGGCGCCGTTGCGTGGATCGAGGGCCACCAAGGCACCGCGATAGTCGCCGAAGACCCGCTCCGCGACCTGCTGCAGGCGGGCGTCGAGATGCAGGTAGATGTTGTGGCCGGCCACCGGCTCGGTCCGTGACAGCAGGCGCACGGCGTGGCCGCCGGAATCGGTCTCCACCTTCTCGATGCCGGTGCGGCCGTGCAGCCAGCGCTCGTAGCGCGCCTCGATGCCGAGCTTGCCGATGTGGTCGCTGCCCTTGTAATTGGCGTAGAGACCCTCCTCCTCCAGGCGCGCCTTGTCTTTCTCGCCGATGCGGCCGATGTAGCCCACCACGTGGGCGAAGCCGGGGCCCATGGGGTACTGCCGGAACTGGCGCGCGCTCACCTCGACGCCGGGGAAGCGGTAGCGGTTGACGGCGAAGCGTGCCGCCTCCTCCTCGGTGAGCAGGTTGCGGATGGGGATGCTCTCGAAGTTCTTGCTCTCCGCCAGCATCTTCCGGAAACGCTTGCGGTCGCCCGGCTCGATTTCGACGATCTCGGCGAGCCGGTCGATCACCGCGTCCAGCTTGTCGCCGGTCTCGGAGGGTGTGATTTCCAGGGTGTGGGCGGAGAAATTCTGCGCCAGCACCATGTTCTGGCGGTCGTAGATGACTCCACGCGTAGGCGGCGCGGGCAGCAGGGAGATGCGGTTGTTTTCCGCCAGGGACTGGTAGTGGTCGTACTGCACCAGTTGCAGCCAGACGAAGCGTCCGAACAGCAGCAGGAAGAGCAGTGCCGCGCCCACCCCGGCGATCTCCATGCGGCGCCGGTAGCGCAGGAACTCCAGTTCCGGGTTGATGAGGCGCAGGCTGCTCACGGGCGCGCTGTGGGCGAATTCAAACGCGGACGCGCGGGCCCGCTTCGCCCTGGCCCGCCACGCGGGTGTAGCCGGTGAGGCGGTCCATCAGCCAGGCCAGGGGCAACCACAGCACCGCCGCCACAAGGCCGGCGGCGAGCCAGCGCCAATCGGCCTGCGGCAAGCCCAGCATGAGGCCGGCCAGCAACACCAATGCCTCCTTGCCCAGCAACAGCGGAGCCAGCTGCAGGGCCTGGCGGGGCACGTCGAAGCCCTCCAGGCGGCGGCGCAGCATGAGGATGACGAAGGTGGCGGCGCAATAGGCCAGCGCATTCAGGCCCATGAGCACGCCGCCGGCGACATCGGTAACGAGGCCGAGCAAGAAGGCGACACCCAACCCGGCCAGGCGGGGCGCGCGGATGCTCCAGTAAAGCAAGGCCATGAGGGTGAAGTCCGGCACCAGCCAGAGCATGCCGTCCGCCCACGGCAGCAGCGTGGCCGCCAGGGCCACGGCGAGGCTGGCATAGACGCGCGCCGGCGTCGGTGGCGCGACGAGTTCCGCACCCTGGGGCAGCAGGGGCTTGCTTGTGCCGGGTTCAGCGCGGGGCATGGCGGGACTCCGGCGACTTGCGCGGTGATGGCTGCGGCGGTGGCACCGTAGCGGCCACAGGCTCCGGCTTGAGCACCAGCACATGCCGATACTGGCCCACTCCACCCAGGGGTCGGCAGAGGGCGCGCGCGAAGGGTGAGTGGCGCGGCTGTTCGGTGTGCACCACCTCGGCCACCGGAATGCCGGCGGGATAGACCCCGTCGATGCCGGAGGTATACAACAGGTCGCCGACCTTCAGATCCGCGTGCGCATCGAGAAAACGCACCTCCAGGAGGCTGTCGGAACCCTGTCCGGAGACGATGATGCGCAGGCCGTTGCGCTGGTTCTGCACCGGCGCGGCCTGGCCGCGGTCGGTCAGCAGGGTGACCTCGGCGGTCCAGGGGAACACGCGGGTGACCTGGCCTACCAGACCGGTGGCGTCCACCACCGGCCAGCCGGCGGCAAGGCCATGGGCTTCGCCGCGGTTGATGACGACCTTGCGGGCGAACGGGTCGGGCAGCGCGGCCTGGATTTCCCCCACCACGGCAATCACTCCGGGCCGCGGCGGCAGGGCGAGCAGGGCGCGCAGTTGCGCGTTCTCGTCGGCCAGCGCTCGTCGATCGAGCAGATCGGCGCGCAAGCGTTCCTCCCGCTGGCGCAGCTCGACGTTCTCGGCGCTCACTTCGGCGTGCGTGACGAAGAAGCCGCCGGCCCCGCGCAGCCAATGCCAGGGCTGGGCCAAGGCCGTCTGAACGGGGTGGAGGACGGCATTAAGCCCGGCGCGCAGGCCGGACAGGGCGGCGTAGCGGGCGTCCAGGGCGAGCAGGAACAGGCAGAGCAGAACGTACAGGGAGAAGCGCAGCGGCAGCCCCATCTCCCGGACGAACATCGGCGCATGGGAGGCGGGAGACATGGGAGACGTGAAGGGGTCAGGGTGAAGGGGGAAGGGTGAAAGCTGTCAGGGCCATGGACCCTTTACCCTTCTCCCTTCCCCCTTCACCCCGTTCAATCGTTGGTGAACACCGTGGACAGCCGGTCCATTTCCTCCAGGGCGCGACCGGAGCCGCGCACCACGCAGGAAAGCGGGTCTTCCGCGATGATGACCGGCAGGCCGGTTTCCTCCATGAGCAGGCGATCGATGTCGCGCAGCAGGGCGCCGCCGCCGGTGAGCACCATGCCCTTCTCGGCAATGTCGGCGCCGAGTTCCGGCGGGGTCTGCTCCAGGGCCGACTTGACCGAGGAGACGATGGTGTTGAGGGGTTCGGTAAGGGCTTCCAGGATCTCGTTGCTGGTGATGGTGAAGCTGCGCGGGATGCCTTCGGCCAGGTTGCGGCCCTTCACCTCCATCTCGCGCACTTCCGAACCCGGGAAGGCGGAGCCCATTTCCTTCTTGATCTGCTCGGCGGTGGCCTCGCCGATGAGCATGCCGTAGTTGCGGCGGATGTAGTTGATGATGGCCTCGTCGAACTTGTCGCCGCCGACCCGCGAGGAGGTCGAGTAGACCATGCCGCCCAGGGAAATCACGCCCACCTCGGTGGTGCCGCCGCCGATGTCCACCACCATGGAGCCGGTCGCCTCCGCCACCGGCATGCCGGCGCCGATGGCCGCCGCCATGGGTTCCTCGATCAGATAGACCTGGCGGGCGCCGGCGCCGATCGCCGATTCGCGGATGGCGCGGCGCTCCACCTGGGTGGCGCCGGAGGGCACGCAGATGATGATGCGCGGGCTGGGATGGAACAGCCGGGTGTCGTGCACCTTCTTGATGAAGAACTTCAGCATCTGCTCGGTGATGTTGAAGTCGGCGATAACGCCATCCTTCATCGGTCGAATGGCGGAGATGTTGCCCGGCGTGCGGCCCAGCATCTGCTTGGCCTCGATGCCCACCGCCTGGATGGTCTTCTTGCCGGTCAGGCCTTCCTGGCGGATGGCCACCACCGAGGGCTCGTTCAGCACGATGCCCCGGCCGCGTACGTAGATCAGGGTGTTGGCAGTCCCCAGGTCGATCGCCAGATCGGTGGAGAAATAGCCGCGGAGGAGTCCGAACATGTAATGAGGTCCCGAAGGTCGGAAAAATAGCGGCGTATGATAACCTAGCCCGCTTGTTCTATTAAGTCCGCTTATCCTATGTCGCTAAGCATCGACGACGTCCAGCGCATCGCCAAACTGGCCCGCATTCGCGTGAACGAGGCCGAGGCCGCCGGCTACCAGACCCAGTTGAACGGCATCTTCGGCCTCATCGAAGCGATGCAGGCGGTGGACACCACCGGGGTCGAGCCCATGTCCCACGCCCAGGACCTGAGCCAGCGCCTGCGCGCCGACGCGGTCACCGAGCCCGACCGGCGGCAAGCCTTCCAGGCCGTCGCCCCGCAGACCGAGGACGGGCTGTATCTGGTGCCCAAGGTGATTGAATAGCAGCCGGTAGCCAGTAGCTCGTAGCCTGTAGCATTTTCAGCGCGCCTCCGGCGCGGAAGCTACAGCTACCCGCTACCAACTACCCGCTACGAGCTGACTTCTATGACCCACACCCTCCGCTCCCTCTCCACCCTTCTCGCCGACGGCAAGGCTTCCAGCGTCGAACTGTGCCGGGACTACCTGGCCCGCATCCAGGCGCTGAACCCCACCCTCAACGCCTTCATCACCGTGGACGCGGACAGGACCCTGGCCGAAGCCGCCGCCGCCGACGCGCGCCGCGCCGCAGGCCAGGCCGGCCCGCTCACCGGCGTTCCCGTCGCGCACAAGGACATCTTCTGCGCCGAGGGCTGGCTCACCACCTGCGGCTCGAAGATTCTGGCCAACTTCGTCTCGCCCTACGACGCCCACGTCATCGAGCAGTTCAAGGCGGCGGGCATGCCCACTCTCGGCAAGACCAACATGGACGAGTTCGCCATGGGCTCCTCCAACGAGACCAGCTTCTTCGGTCCGGTGAAGAACCCCTGGGATACCGCCCGCGTGCCCGGCGGCTCCTCCGGCGGCAGCGCGGCCTGCGTCGCCGCGGGCCTGGCGCCGGCGGCCACCGGCACCGATACCGGCGGCTCCATCCGCCAGCCGGCGGCCCTGTGCGGCATCACCGGCCTCAAGCCCACCTACGGCGTGGTCTCGCGCTACGGCATGATCGCCTTCGCCTCCAGCCTGGACCAGGGCGGGCCGATGGGGCGCACCGCGGAGGACTGCGCCTGGCTGCTCAACGTCATGGCCGGCTTCGACGTGCGCGATTCCACCAGCCTGGAACGGGTGAAGGAGGATTACACCCGCGACCTGACCAAGCCTCTGGCCGGCCTGAGGATCGGCCTGCCCCGCGAGTTTTTCGGCGAGGGGCTGAGCGGCGACACCGCCAGGGCCGTCGAGGCAGCCATCGACCAGTACCGCAAGCTGGGGGCCGAGACCGTGGAAGTGGGCCTGCCCAACTCGCGTCTGTCGGTGGCCGCCTATTACGTGCTGGCGCCGGCGGAGGCCTCCAGCAACCTGTCCCGATTCGACGGCGTGCGCTACGGCTACCGCACGCCCGAATACAGGGACCTCACCGACATGTACGAGAAGACCCGCGCCGAAGGCTTCGGCGCCGAGGTCAAGCGCCGCATCATGATCGGCACCTACGTGCTCTCCCACGGCTACTACGATGCCTATTACATCCAGGCCCAGCGCCTGCGCCGGCTGATCGCCAACGATTTTGCCGAGGCGTTCAGGCAGTGCGACGTGATCCTGGGCCCCACCGCCCCCACCACCGCCTTCCGGCTGGGGGAAAAGGCCGACGATCCGGTGCAGATGTATCTGTCCGACATCTACACCATCGCCGTGAACCTGGCCGGCCTGCCCGGCATGTCGCTGCCCTGCGGTTTCGATGGCCAGGGCCTGCCCATTGGCCTGCAACTCATCGGCAATTATTTCGCCGAGGCGAAGATGCTGAACGTGGCGCACCAGTTCCAGTTGGCGACCGACTGGCACGCGCGCGCACCGCAAGGAATTTGACCATGCAGTGGGAAACCGTCATCGGGCTGGAGGTGCACACCCAGCTCACCACCCAGTCCAAGATCTTCTCCGGCGCCAGCATCGCCTTCGGCGCCGCGCCCAACACCCAGGCCTGCCAGGTCGACATCGCCCTGCCCGGGGTGCTGCCGGTGCTGAACAAGGGGGCGGTGGAGCGGGCCATCCGCTTCGGCCTGGCCATCGGCGCCAAGCTCAACCGGACCAACGTCTTCGCCCGCAAGAATTACTTCTATCCGGATTTGCCCAAGGGCTACCAGATCAGCCAGTACGAGCTGCCCATCGTCGAGGGCGGCCATCTGAGCATCCAGGTCGGCGATGCGGAAAAGACCATCCGCATCACCCGCGCCCATCTGGAGGAGGACGCGGGCAAGAGCCTGCACGAGGACTTCCATGGCATGACGGGCATCGACCTGAACCGGGCCGGCACGCCCTTGCTGGAAATCGTCTCCGAGCCGGACATGCGCTCCGCCAAGGAGGCCGTGGCCTACGCCCGCGCCCTGCACACCCTGGTGACCTGGATCGGCATCTGCGACGGCAACATGCAGGAGGGCAGCTTCCGGGTGGACGCCAACGTGTCCGTGCGCCCGGTGGGCCAGAAGGAATTCGGCACCCGGCGGGAGATCAAGAACCTGAACTCCTTCCGCTTCCTGGAGCAGGCCATCGACTACGAGGTGCGCTGGCAAATCGAGCGGATCGAGGACGGCCACAAGATCCAGCAGGCCACCGTGCTGTTCAATCCGGACACCGGCGAGACCCGCGCCATGCGCAGCAAGGAGGACGCCCACGACTACCGCTACTTCCCCGATCCCGACCTGTTGCCGGTGAAGCTGGACGAGGCCTGGATCGAGCAGGTGAAGGCGGGGCTGCCGGAACTGCCGGAACAGAAGCAGGCCCGCTACCGCGAGCGGTTCGGCCTGTCGGCCTATGACGCCGGCACCCTGACCGCCTCCCGCGCCATGGCCGAGTACTTCGAGGCGGTGCTGGCCGCCCTGCCCGCGCGCGGCGAGAACGCCAAGCTGGCCGCGAACTGGATCATGGGCGACCTCTCCGCCGCGTTGAACAAGGCCGAACTGGACATCGCCGCCAACCGCATCCCCGCCAAGCAGTTGGCCGGCCTGCTGGCGCGCATCCAGGACGGCACCCTGTCCGGCAAGCTGGCCAAGCAGGTCTTCGAGGCCATGTGGAACGAAGGCGGGGAGGCCGACGCCATCATCGAAGCCAAAGGCCTCAAACAGGTCTCCGACGCCGGCGCCATCGAGCCGCTCATCGACGAAGTCCTGGCCGCCAACCCGAAGTCGGTGGAGGAATTCCGTTCCGGCAAGGAGAAGGCCTTCAACGCCCTGGTGGGTCAGGTCATGAAGGCCAGCAAGGGCAAGGCCAACCCGGCCCAGGTCAACGAGCTGCTGCGCAAAAAGCTGGGCTGAGCCGCCTCAGCGCGGCGTCCGGGCGCGCAGTTCGCGATAGCGCAGCTTGTCCGCCTCGTAACGCTGGCGGATGTCTTCCTTGGCCTTTTCGCGCTGGGCGATGAGGCTGTCCAGCTTGGCCAGTTCGGCGCGGGCTTCGTCGCGCATCTGCACGGCCGCGCGCGGCGCCGCCTGGCTGCCGGCGTGCGGCGCGAGCTGGGCGTTGGCGGCGGCCAGCTTGTCGGTGGCCGCCTTGTGGCGGATGCGTAGGCCCTTGAGGTTGGCTTCCTCCTGGTCCAGGGCGCGGTCGCGGGCGAGATCGATTTCCGCCTCGTTCACGTAGGTGGTGACCAGGGCGCGGTCGCGCCGCTGCCGCGCCTCCTCAAGCCGCCGCGCCTCCTCGCGCCGGCGCTCTTCCGCCTCCAGGCGGGCGCGCTCCTCGGGGCTCAGGCGGGTGCGCGGGGTTTCCTTCTTCACGCGGCCCTGCCGGTCCAGTTCCACGTTGCCCAGACCGGCATCCTTGCTGGGAATGTGATCGCCGTAATGCACCCGGCCCTGCTCGTCCACCCAGCGGTAGGTCGCTTGCGCGAGGGTCGCGCCGGGCAGCGCCAGACTGGCCAGGATGAGGAGAGCGGGAAGGACGGGGTATATTGCATCGGTCAGGCCGCCGCGACGCCGTAGGCGGCGCGGTAGTCGTGGATACGGGAAAGGGTGGCCCGCCATTCCGTCTTGCCGGCGAAATGCTCGGCGAGATCGTCCAGATCGACGATGCTGATGACCGGCAGGCCGAAATCGCGGCTCACCTCCTGCACCGCCGACAGCTCGCCCTGGCCCCGCTCCATGCGGTCGAGGGCGATGGCCACGGCGCAGGGGGTGGCACCGGCGGCGCGGATGAGTTGCACCGACTCGCGCACCGAGGTGCCGGCGGAAATCACGTCGTCGACGATGAGGATGCGGCCGCGCAGCGGCGCGCCGACGATGTTGCCGCCTTCACCGTGGTCCTTGGCTTCCTTGCGGTTGTAGCTGTAAGGCACATTGCGCCCGGCGGAGGCCAGGGCGATGGCCACCGAGGCCGCCAGGGGAATGCCCTTGTAGGCGGGGCCGAACAGGCCGTCGTAGGCCAGGCCGGAGGCGTCGATGGCCTTGGCGTAGAATTCCCCGAGCCGCTTCAGCGACAGGCCGTCGTTGAACAGGCCGGCATTGAAGAAGTACGGACTCATGCGTCCGGCCTTGGTCTTGTATTCGCCGAACAGCAATACCTGCTGGCGAATCGCGAAATCGAGAAACTCGGTCTTGAAACTCTGCACCCTGCCTATCCTCATTCCATGCGCGTCATCAGCCTGAATCTTAACGGAATCCGTTCCGCCGCCGGGAAAGGCCTCTATCCCTGGCTCGCCGCCCAGCACGCCGACCTGGTCTGCCTCCAGGAACTCAAGGCCCAGCCCGCCGACCTGACGGCGGAGATGCGCGACCCGCCCGGCCTGGCCGGCTTCTTCCATTGCGCCGAGAAGAAGGGCTACAGCGGCGTCGGCCTGTACACCCGCTCCCCTCCGCGACGCGTCATCGAAGGGCTCGGCATCGAGGATATCGACCGGGAAGGCCGATATCTTGAGCTCCACTTCAAGGATTTCGCCGCCATCTCGATCTACCTGCCCTCGGGTTCCAGCTCGCCGGAGCGCCAGGCGGCCAAGTTCAGCTTCATGGAACGCTTCCTGCCGCACCTGGAAAACCTGGTCGCCGGCGGCCGCGAACTGCTGCTGTGCGGCGACTGGAACATCGCCCATACCGAGAAGGATCTGAGGAACTGGAAGTCGAACCAGAAAAATTCCGGCTTCCTGCCCGAGGAACGCGCCTGGCTCACCGAGGTGTTCGAGCGCCTCGGTCTGGTCGACGTCTATCGCCGCCTGTACCCCGACCACACTGGCGAGGCCTACACCTGGTGGAGCAACCGCGGCCAGGCCCGAGCGAAGAACGTGGGCTGGCGCATCGACTACCAGATCGCCACGCCGGGCCTGGCGGCGAAAGCCCAACGCGCTTTCGTCTACAAGGAACAGCGCTTCTCGGACCACGCGCCGCTGGTGGTGGATTACGACCATGCCCTCTAGCTTTGCCTCCTTCCACCGCCTCGCCGCCGTCCTCTTCCTAGGCTTCGCCTCCGGCCTGCCGCTGGCGCTGACCGGCCAGGCCATGCAGGCCTGGCTGACGGTGGACGGGGTGGACATCGCCACCATCGGTTTTCTCGGCCTGGTGGGGGTGCCCTATACCTTCAAGTTCCTCTGGGCGCCGCTCATGGACCGCTTCGAGCCGCCCTTCCTGGGGCGACGGCGGGGCTGGCTGGTGCTTACGCAACTGGCCCTGGCCGGCATGCTGTGGTGGATGTCCGGCCTGACGCCGGCGGCGCAGCCGCTGCTGTTCGCGGCGGCGGCGGTGGGGGTGGCCTTCCTCTCGGCCTCGCAGGACGTGGTCATCGACGCCTACCGCACCGATGTGCTGGAGGCGCGCGAGCGCGGGCTGGGCGCGTCCATGTCGGTGTTCGGCTACCGCCTTGCCATGATCCTTTCGGGTGGCATCGCCCTGATCTGGGCGGAACAGTGGGGCAGTTGGGGCGCGGTGTACCGGGTCATGGCGGGCATCCTGCTGGCGGCGGCGGTGGTGTCGCTGCTCACCCTGCCGCGCGTGGCCGGCGCCTCGAAACCCCTGGCCAGCGATCCGGTGCGCGAACTGCTGGGCTTCCTCGCCATGCTGGCGGGCGTGCTGGCGGGCGCTTTCCTGTCGCGCTGGCTGCTCATCGGCCTGGGTCTCGATCCGCACGACGCCAACAAGTGGGTGCAACTCCTGTTCGTGCTGGCCGGCATCGCCATGGCCCTGCCCCTGGGCGCCTGGGCCGCACGCCGGGCCGGCTTCGAGACCCTGAACCGCTCCCTGGAAAGCTTTTTCAACCAGCCCGGCGCTTGGGCCTTCTTGCTGCTCATCGTGCTGTACAAGCTGGGCGACGCCTTCGCCGGCACCCTTACCACGCCCTTCCTGATCAAGGGCATGGCCTTCACCCAGGCGGAGGTGGGCATCGTCAACAAGATCATCGGCATCTGGCTCACCATCTTCGGCGCGGTCCTCGCCGGTGCCCTGATGCTGCGCCTCTCCCTGTTCCAGTCCCTGCTCGCCTTCGGCGTGCTGCAACTGTTGTCCAATTTCGGCTTTTATGCGCTGGCGGTGCTGGGCAAAGGCGCCTGGGGCAGCTTCGCGCTGCCGCCCTTCGATCTGGGCTTCGTCGCCCTCGACCACGAAAGCCACATCGATACCCTGCTGATGGCGGCCATCGCCTTCGAGAACGTCACCAGCGGCATGGGCACGGCGGCCTTTGTCGCCCTGCTTATGGGCTTGTGCAACCATCGCTACACCGCCACCCACTATGCCCTGCTCTCGGCCCTGGCGGCGGTGGGCCGCATCTACGTCAGCCCCGTCTCCGGCGTGCTGGCCGAATCCACGGGCTGGCCGGCCTTCTTCCTGTTCTCGGTGGCAGCGGCCGTGCCCGGTCTCTACATGGTCTGGCGCATGCGCGCCAGCATCCACGCCCTCACCGCCAAGGAGGCGACATGACTTTCCAAGCCCTGCTGCTAAACAACCAGCCCGTCTTTTCCGCCCGCGTCGCCGATCTGGACGAAGCCGCCCTGCCGGAAGGCGAGGTGCTGATCCGGGTAAGCCATTCCACCCTCAATTACAAGGATGCCCTGGCCATCGGCAACACCAGCCCCATCGTGCGCGCCTGGCCCATGGTGGCCGGCATCGACGCGGCCGGGGTGGTGGAAAGCTCGTCCAGCCCTGACTTCAGCCCCGGCGACGCGGTGGTGGTGAACGGCTGGGGCCAGGGCGAGACGCGCTGGGGTGGCCTGGCGCAGTACGTGCGCGTACCCGCAGCCTGGCCGGTGAAGCTGCCCGCGCCCTACGGCCCCTTCGAGGCCGCTGCCGTGGGTACTGCCGGCTACACCGCCGCCATGTGCGTGCAGGCCCTGGAAATGCACGGCCTGAAGCCGGAAGACGGTCCGATCCTGGTCACCGGCGCCACCGGCGGCGTCGGTTCCGTCACTGTGCTGCTCCTGGCCCGCGCCGGCTTTCAGGTGTGGGCGGTCACCGGCAAGGAAGAGGACGCGGAATATCTGAAAGGACTGGGTGCCGCCGAAGTGCTGCCTCGCGCCGAATTCGCGGTGCCCGGCAAGCCCTTGCAGAAGGAACGCCTGGCCGGGGTGGTAGACGCCCTGGGCAGCCACGCCCTGGCCAACGCCTGCGCCCAGGTACGCCGCAACGGCGCGGTGGCCGCCTGCGGCCTGGCCATGGGCATGGATTTCCCGGCCAGCGTGGCGCCCTTCATTCTGCGCGGCGTCACGCTCTATGGCATCGACTCGGTCTATGCCAGCCGGGCCCGCCGCGAGGCGGCCTGGGCTCTGCTGGCGGCGCGCATCACGCCGGCCGACCTGGCTGGCATCGGCAAGGTGATCGGCCTGTCGGAAACGGTCGCGGCCGCCGCGAATATCCTCGCGGGGCGGGTGACCGGACGCTACGTGGTGGACGTGAACCGCTGAGCGCCCGCGCGGTCTCTCCCCGTCATGCTTTACCTTCTCGCCCTGGTCGTCTTTCTCGTCCTGATGGTGCTGCCCGGCTGGTGGGCCAACGCCGTGCTGCGCCGGCATGCGGGAGAACGCGCCGAGTTCACCCACACCGGCGCCAGTCTGGCGCGGCGACTGCTGGGCGAACAGGGTTTGACCGAAGTCCGCGTGGAAATCACCGAGCAGGGCGATCATTACGATCCGTCCAGCCGCACCGTGCGCCTGTCCGCGGCCAACTACCAGGGCCGCTCGCTCACCGCCCTGACCGTCGCCGCGCACGAGGTGGGCCACGCCCTGCAGCATCAGGCCGGCTACCAGCCGCTGACCTGGCGCACGCGCCTGGTGCGGGTGGCGCAGGGCGCGGAAAAACTGGGGGCGGTCTTGATGCTGATCACGCCGGTGTTCATGCTGCTCGCGCGCCGGCCTGGCGGCGGCCTGGTCACCGCACTCATCGGTGCCGCCGGTTTCCTGTCCGCCGCGCTGGTGCACCTGGTCACCCTGCCGGTGGAGTTCGACGCCAGTTTCCGCCGTGCCCTGCCACTGCTGAAGCTGGACGTGCTGGAACCCCGCGACCTGCCCGCAGCGCGCCGCATCCTCACCGCCTGCGCCCTGACCTACGTGGCCGCGTCGCTGTCGGCCATGCTCAACCTGTGGCGCTGGCTGGCGATCCTGCGGCGTTGAGCACGGCCCCCGATTCGAAGCAATGCTCCGAATCGCCCCCCACGGGGGCCAAGAAACACTTGGGGCGGCCCTTCGTGTTTCTTGAGAGGCGAATGACCCGCCGCTTCAGCGGCCGCCGGCTTTTTTCGTGTTTTTCCGCGTCCAGTCGTCGATGAACACCCGCAGCTTCGATTCCCGTACCTGGCCCGGCACGAACATGACGATGTCGCCGGTGGGGTCGTAGAGGTAGGAGGTCGGGAAGAAATCCACCGGCCCCACCTGCCGGTAGGGGCTGGTGGTGTCGCGGCGCGAACCGCCGGCGACGATGATGAAATCAAGGCCATGCTTTTTCGCGGTGGCGCGCACCATGTCGGCGTCCGGCCCATAGTCCAGGCCTACACCAATCACCACGAAATCGTCGCGCTTGTGCATCTTGTTGAGCGTGGGCACCTCCGCCCAGCAGAGGGGACACCAGGGCGCCCAGAAATTCACCAGCACCCACTTTCCGCGCATGTCCTCCAGTCGAACCTGCTTGCCGTCGATGTCGTTGAACTCGAACTGGATCGCCTTGCTCGCCCATACCGGTGCGGCGGCGCACACAAGCAGCATCAACAAGCCCGCGCGCAGCCACGCGAAGAAGTCTCCGCGAAGTCGGACATGTCTTGATGTTTCTACACACTCCCGGTAATGGCTTGTGAAGGGATGCCGGGAAACACCCGGATTCGCGGGGTCATTGAACATGCGCGCAACTCTTTTGGAATGTCGTGGCCAGACCAACAAGGACTCACCCGACATCCTCTTGGTTTCCTGTAAGACCTTGCAACCTGCTTCAAGTCTAGCCCAAACCGGGGTTGCCGCCCGCATGGATCGCGTTACCTTCGGCAGAGCGATATGCCGCATCCGGCTCCTCCAGGCTCCGTCCGGCGTGCATTCGGCCCAGGCGGTGGCGCTTTACCAACCCCGCCCGCCGCGATGGCGGTGGCCCAGGGCGTCCAGCAATTCAGCCTCATCGATGCGGCCGTCCTGGTCGGCATCCAGTGTGGCGAAAGGCAGCAGCGCCGCCTTGCAGCGTTCTCCCCGGCGCTCGGCGCAATGCGCGCGCAGGGCCTCGTACTCGGCGCGGCTCAGCGTGCCGTCGCGATCCAGATCGTGCACCGAGAATACGTTTGGGGAGGCGGCACCGGCCAGGCCGGTGACGGCGACCAGACCGACCCACGCAAGCAAAGGCTTCATCGCTTCTCCTTCAGATAATCCACCAGGGCGCGCAGGTCGTCCTCCTCCAGGGGGAAGCGGTGCGCGCGGATGCGGTCGGAACGCAGCAGTTCCGGCACCTGCTCGGGGAGGGCGCGCAGTTGTGCGGGATCGGCGTCGTGGCAATAGACGCACTGGCTGTCGTAGACCCGTGCGCCACGCTCGACGGTGGTGGCCTTCTTGTCGGCGACAGGCAAGGCCGCGGGCGCCAGGGCCTGGTAGAAGCCGCCCCGGTCCCAGAACCCCGGCTCGGCGCAGCCCAGGCAGGGGTGGCCGGATTCGACCGGATTGCCGACACCGTTCCAGCGCACGCTGGAACAGGCGTTGCGCGTCAGCGGCCCCTTGCAGCCCAGTTCCAGCAGACACCAGCCGGTGCGCGCGCCGTCATCGTCAAAGGTTTTCGCGAAACGTCCCGCCTCGAAATGGCCCCGGCGCGAACACCGCTCGTGCACGGTCTCTCCGTAGAAGGCCAGCGGCCGGCCGTTGTCGTCCAGGGGTGGGAAGCCGCCAAAGACGACACGATGCGCCAGGGCCGCGCTCATCACTTCCGGAATGGGCGGACAGCCGGGCAGGTTCACCAGCGGCCGGCGCGGTACCAGGCCCCGCTCCATCATTTCGCCCACACCCAGTGCGCCGGTGGGGTTCGGCGCGGCGGCGGGCAGGCCGCCGAATGCGGCGCAGGTGCCCACCGCCAGTACCGCTTGCGCGGCTTCCACGCAGCGCCGCAGCAAGCTCAGGTTGTCCTCGCCGGCAATGGTGGAACAGGCGCCCGCCAGGGCGGTGGGCACGGAACCGTCCACCACCAGCAGCAATTCGCCGGCATGCGCCCGCAGCGTCGCCTCCCGCGCCGCCTCCGCCGCCTCGCCGGAGGCGGCTTGCAGGGTGTGGTGATAGTCCAGCGACAGCCACTCGAACAACAGGCTTTCCATGGAGGGCGCCGCCGAACGGGTGAGGGATTCGGTGCAGCCGGTGCATGCCTGGAAGGACAGCCAGATCACCGGCAGGCGCCGTCCCGCGCGCAGCCCCTCCGCCAGCAGGCGGGCCGCGCCCGGCGGCAGCGCCAGCAGCGAGGCGGTGACGGCGCAGAACTTGAGGAATCTCCGCCGACCGAGGCGGCTTGCGATGTCCATCTTCACTCCGGCAAACGGCCGGCCTGTCGGCCGGCCATGCGGCTCACTTCACGAAGCCGCGCGCCCGCATCTGCTCGCAGGCATCGCGGCGTGGTTCGTTGAGGACGACACCCTGTTCCTTGGCGCGGGCCTGCAGGGTGGCACGATGTTCGGCGCGCAAGGCCTTGCATTCATCATAGGTCTTCGCGGCCCACATCCGGTTCTGGAATTCGCTGCGTTCGGCGGGGGTCATCAGGGTCCAGCCGGGGGTGTTGTCCTGCTGGAAGCGATAACGGCCGGGCGCGGCCTCGGCGGCGATCGCTCCGCCCAGCGCCGTCGCCACGGCGACGCTGGCGAGGAGGAATCTGTATGGCAGCTTGCTCATGCTCATCTCCTTGAAGGTTGGTGAAGGGGAGAAAGCGTCTCGCGGACTCTTGTCTCCTGATTCCATTCAAGGCCATGCGGGGAGTACGAACGTATCAATGTGTGAGCAATTGTTACCGGGGCGTTGCGCGGCGAGGCGGCGGCCTCAGGCCTGAGGTTCGCGCGTCAGCCGCGCCGCCAGCCAGGTCAGGCCGACCGCCACCGCCATCAGGGCGAAGGCGATGCCCACGCGGCTGACGAGTTGGGGGGCGAACAGCAACAGGCCGCCCAGGCCCAGCATCATCAGGCCCGACATCAGCTTCAGCAGTCGCCCTTCCCGCTCGCTCAGCTTGCGCGCCCCCAGGGTGCGGACGAACAGCACGACGATCAGCGCCAGCGGCACCACGTAGATCAGGTTGTAGGCGGCGAGATAGCCGTAGCGCGCGGCGACCGGCAGATCCGCCAGGGTCAGCAGCCGCGTGTAGACCATGGGGAAGCCGGCGGTGCACAGCAGTTCGTAGAAATTCGCGGCGATGGCCAGGAACAGGGTGGCGCCCAACATGGCCGGCAGGTTCTCGGCGTTGAGGATGGCGCGGGCGCGGCGGAACAGATCCGGCTTGCGCGAGGCGGGGATCGACAGGGTGAGGCCCCGCTCGAACAGGAAGAAGTCCTTCACGTTCACCACGCCGACGAACACCGCCAGGGCGCCGGCGGCCAGGGTCACCCAGGCGAGGTGGCCGAAGAGCTGGAAGACGTTGAGCCAGGCCGCCATGAAGGCGAAGTACATGAGCCCGGAAACCAGCACGAAGACGCCGCCGATGATCAGCATGCGGGCGCGGCTTTTCTGGTGGGCCATCATCGACAGCAGGAAAAGCAGGACGAAGAAGGCGCAGGGATTGAAGGCGTCCAGCCCGGCCAGGATCAGGGTGAGGGCCGGCAGCGACAGGCGGTTCGGGTCGAGTTCGCCCAGCAGGGGCAGGCGCAGGCTCTGTGGCGCCCGCGCCGGCGGCGTCACCGCCGCGCCGGCGGCCACCCGCGCGTGGCAGGCATCGAGCCGCTGGCGCAGGTAGGCGCCGGTGCTGGCGTCACTGTCCCAGCCCACCACCATCTCGCCGCAGAACAGGAAGGCCGGCACCGATGCCGCCTCACCCCCAACCTGCGCGGCGAGAGCCCGATACAGGCGGACGTGGTCCGCGTGCCGCGTCAGTTCGAGGTCGTGCAGGCGCAGCCAGGGCCGCCCGCGCGGCAGGGCCTCGACGTGGGGATGCGCCTCGGTGCAGTGCGGGCAGGTCAGCGCCCAGAAGAAATAGAGTTGCACCTCCGCCCCGCCGCTCGGCCCGGCACGCACCCACACGTCCTCGGCGCGGCCGGCCAGGGCACACAGGGCCAGTACCAGGAAAAGCAGAACGCGCGGGAACATGGAAGATGGACGCTGCGGAAAGAGTCTTGGATTGCCTCACACCCTTCCAAGATATATCGGCCTGGCGCGCGCGCCACCTTCGACATCGTGCGCGTTCGCCGGCAGGCCGGACTGCCGGATAATCCGGGCATGTGCCCGCGCCGCGCCATGCCCCCCGCTTTCCCCCGCTTGCGGCCCTCCGGCCGGCGGGAGCGCGCGTGAACGCGCCCCTCTGGCACCACTTCGCCGTCTCCGGCGTGGAGACCTGGCTCTGGCTGCCGCCCCTGGCGGGTCTGGTCATCACCTTCTGCACCAGCATGGTGGGCATTTCCGGCGCCTTCCTGTTGCTGCCCTTCCAGCTCGCCGTGCTCGGCTTCGCCAGCCCGGCCGCCTCCGCCACCAATCTGGTCTTCAATCTGGTGGCGATTCCCGGCGGGCTCTGGCGCTACGCCCGCGAGGGCCGGCTGTTCTGGCCGCTGGCCCTGGTGGTCAGCGCCGGCGGCGCGCCCGGCACCTTCGCCGGCGCCTGGCTGCGCACGCACTGGCTGGCCGACCGGGCCAGCTTCGAGCCCTTCGTCGCCGCCGTCCTCGCCTATCTCGCCTGGCGCCTGCTCGCCGACCGCCACCGCGGCGGCGCGGCGCCGGTGGCCGGGGTGCGCCTGCTGGCATGGAACAGGAGCGAAATCCACTTCGCTTATGGCGATCACCAGCATCGATTCGGACTGCCGTCCATGCTGGCCTTCTCCTTCCTGGTCGGCGTGGTCGGCACCGCCTATGGCATCGGCGGCGGCTCCTTCATCGTGCCGCTCTGCCTGGCGTGGTATCGCCTGCCCGTGCACGCCATCGCCGGCGCGACCCTGGCCGCCACCTTCCTCACCTCCGTCTTCGCGCTGGCGGCCTACACCTGGATGCCGGCGCCGGCGGATGTGGCGACGCGGCCGGACTGGGCGCTCGGCATCGCCTTCGGCATGGGCGGCATGGCCGGCGCCTATCTCGGCGCGCGCGCGCAGAAACACGTGCCGCAGGGTGTGCTACGGCTGTTCCTGGTCCTGCTGCTGTGCGGACTGGCGATTTACCTGGGTTGGCCGGGCTGAATCAATCCAGGGGGCACTGCGAGAAGGAATCAGATCCAGCTCTCGATCTTCTTGCGGTCCGGCACGCCGCCGCTGTGCACCACCTTGCCGTCGACGACCACGCCGGGCGTGCTCATGACACCGTAACCGAGGATGGCGGCCAGGTCGGTGATCTTTTCAAGTTGGATGGCGACGCCCTTCGCGGCGGCGATTTCCGCGATGAGTTGGGCGGTCGTTTCGCAGTTGCGGCAGCCGGTGCCGAGCACCTGGATGGTTTTCATGCGCGTGTCCTCAGCAGCAGGATTGGCCGGATTTCGTCGGTGTGCAGCAGGCCCCGCCCTCCACCACGGCGATATTGGCGAAGGGATCGGCCTTGATCCTGGGCCTGGCCGGCTGGGAACCTTGCGCGTAGGCCTCGTCGAAAGTCGCGTCCAGGGCCTGGGCCGCCTCGTCGCGGATGTGGCGTGCGATCTCGATGACGGTGTCGATCTGTTCCTTCGCCACGCCGTATTCCTTCAGCTTGTCGACCTGGCACAGGCCCTGTTTGGGATGGTTGGCGGCGATGTTGGCGGCCAGGGAAACCAGGGCGACGATGGACGGGTGCAGGGGGGTTGGGTTCGACTCGCTCACAGGACACTCCTCAAGGCGTTGAAGGTGATGCCGACCAGCACGAAAGAGACGGCGAGGTAGCCGGCGAAGATGCCCAGCAGGGGCCATTGGACCACCTTGCGCAGGATCAGCATCTCCGGCAGGGACAGGGCGATGACGGCCATCATGAAGGCGAGCACGGTGCCCACCGGCACGCCCTTGCCCAGCAGCGCCTCGGCCACCGGGATGATGCCCACCGCGTCGGAATACATGGGGATGCCGGCCAGCACGGCAACGATGACCGACAGCACGGAGCCGTCGCCGGCGATCCTGGCGACGAAATCCTCGGGCACGTAGCCATGGATGAGGGCGCCGATGCCGACGCCGATGAGCACGTATTTCCAGATGCGGCCGACGATCTGCCGCACCTCGTTCCAGGCGTAGTCGTGGCGTGCGCGCAGGCTGGTGTCGGGGGCCTCGGCCTGGGCTTCGCCCATGCGGATCTGCCAGACGTAGGCCTCGACCCAGCGTTCCAGCCTGAAGGCCTGCAGGACGTAGCCGCCGACGAAGGCGATGGTGAGGCCGGTGAGCACGTAGATCACCGCCATCTGCCAGCCGATGACGCCGGCCAGCACCACTACCGCGACCTGGTTGACCATGGGACTGGCGATGAGGAAGGACAGGGTCACGCCGAGGGGAATGCCGGCTTCGACGAAGCCGATGAACAGGGGGATGGAGGAACAGGAGCAGAACGGCGTCACCGCCCCCAGGCCGACGGCCATCAGGCGCGCGCCGGGGCCGGAGCGGCCCTTCATCATGGCCCGCACCCGTTCCGGCGTGAGCAGGGCGCGCAGCCAGCCCATGAGGTAGATCACCGTGGTGAGCAGCACCAGGATCTTCACCACGTCCATGACGAAGAAGTGCAACGCCGCTCCGGCCGCGCTGTCCGGCGACAGGCCGGCGAGGTCGAAGACCAGGAGGGTGGCGAGGGCGTCGAACATCAGGAGTGGCGGCGTATAGGCCCGTCATGCCCGCGCAGGTGGGCATCCAGATGCTTTGTCTGGGTTCCCGCCTGCGCGGGAACGACGGGCCTTCGCATCATTGCGACTCGAACCGCACGAAGGCGCGGCTCATGTTGCCGCGATGCAGTTCGTCGTAGTTTTGCAGATGGCGGAAGGCCGGCAGGTCGGCGTATTTCGCCAGCGTCTCGTCGAGCGGTTCCATGTCGCGCGCGGCCGGGGCGATGTGCTCGATCAGGAAGTCGTAATAGTCGCCGGATTCGCGACGCGCTTGCGCCAGATCGGTGACGCGGCCGTGGCCGGGCACCACGCGTTTCGGCGCCAGCGCTTCCAGCGCCTGGAAGGCGCGCTGGCCGGCGCGCACATCCGACTCCGGCAGCACGCCGAGCAGACGGTCGACGTAGACCAGGTCGCCGGTGAAGACGACCCCGTGGTCAGGCAGCCAGACCATGGCGTCGCCGGGGTAGTGCGTATCCGTATAACGCAGTTCCACACGCGCGCCACCCAGGGTCAGGGCGGCCGCGTCACCGGCCAACGCGCGCGCCGCCGGCAGCGCTTGCGTGCCGGCCAGCCGCTCGCCGAGGAAACGTTTCAACCCTTCGAGCTGCTGCGCGCCATTGCGCGCCTGGCCCTCGGCGGTGCGCGCCAGGGCGATGATCTGCGCGCCCTGTTCGGCGAACCAGCCGTTGCCCAGCCAGCGGTGGTCCTGGCCGCCGGTGTTGATCACCCAGCGCACCGGCCGCTCGGTGACGGCGCGGATGGCCGCCGCCAGCTTTTGCGCGCCCAGCGCGCTGGCGCCGGAATCGATGAGGATCACCCCCTCGGCGGTGACGACGAAGCCGTAATTGGCGTTGAGGCCATCGTTATCGGCGCTGCGCTGGCCGAGCGGACCGACGATGGCGTAGACGTTGTCCGCCACCGGCTCGGCCTTGGGCGTGTAGGCGTGGGCGGGCAGCAGGAACATGGCAAGTACCAGGGCGAACAGGGCTCTCATGGCGGACCTCACTGGATGCGGTAGGCGGCGTGGCAGGCCACGCATTGGGCGGTGACTTCGGCGAGCGCGGCGACGGCGCGGGCCAGGTCGCGGTCGACGCCGGCCTCCTGGGCGCTGACCGCGAAACGGCTGGCGGCGCGGTGCATGGCGGTGCCGGTCGCGCGCATGCCCGGCGGCATCACCCCCGCCATGTGGCTGGCGCCATGCGATTCCAGCGAGGACATGCCCAGGCGCTGCTCGGCGACGCGCGCCGCGGTTTCGTAGTCACCGCGCGCCATGGCCGCCTGGATTTCATGCACGGCGAGCAGGTGGTCGCGCATGTTGGCGCGCATGTGGGCCTGCATCCTGGGGGGCATCTTCACCAGCTCGCGCTCGTCCGCGAGGGCTGGCGGTGTCGTCGCCAGCAGGAGGGCGGCGATGGGGAGGAAGAGGACGGGGTGGCGCATGGAAACTCCTGATCGGGTCGGGTACGAACCAAAAAGCCTGTCACGGTGGAGTTCGGCGGTCCAGACTCCGTTCGTACCATGGCTGTGCGTGGCACAAGCCGCAATGACTCTACGCACGTGCGCCGTGCCTCACTCTGTCTCGGAGTGCGGCAGCATCACGTTCTCGCTGGCCTGCGGCAGGGTTGGAATCAACCAGCGGAACAGGGCCGTGGCCGCGAAGGCGCCGAGCAGCTGGGCGACGATGAAGCCGGGCGCGTCGACCGGCCGGATCCCGGCGAAGGTGTCCGAGGCCGCGCGCGCCAGGGTGACGGCCGGATTGGCGAAGGAGGTGGAGGCGGTGAACCAGTAGGCCGCAGTGATGTACGCGCCCACCACGAATGGCGTCACCGCCGGCCGGCTTCTCACCGTGCCCCAGATCACTGCCAGCAGGCCGAAGGTGGCGACGAACTCGCTCCACCACTGTGACGGTCCGGCCCGCTCGTTCTGCGAAGCGAAGAACAGCGGCAGGTCGAACATGCCGTGGGCGGCGGCGACCCCGGCGAAGGCGCCCGCCACCTGGGCGATGACGTAGGCCGGCACCTCGCGCCAGGGCAGGCCGCCGGCCCAGGCGTCGGCGATGGTCACCGCCGGGTTGAAATGGGCTCCGGAGATGGGGCCGAAGGTCAGGATCAGCGCCGTGAGCCCGGCTCCGGTGGCCAGGGTGTTGGCGAGCAGGGCAATGGCGACGTTGCCGCCTGCCAGGCGCTCGGCCATGATCCCGGAGCCCACCACCACCGCCAGCAGGAATGCGGTGCCGAGGGCTTCGGCGGAGAGTTTGCGGGGCAGGCTCACTCCGCTTGCGCCAGGGCCTCGCGCACCGCCGGCAGCAGCCGCGCGCGGATGTCGTCGCGTACCTTCAGGAAGCTTTCCAGCGGCTCGCCGTGGGGATCGTGGAAGGGCAGGTGGATGGCCTTTACCGGTCGCGGGAACACCGGGCAGGTTTCCTTGGCGTTGTCGCAGACGGTGACCACCAGATCGATGGCCTCGTGCATGACCGCGTCCACGTCCTTGGGATGCAGGCCGGCGGTGTTCAGGCCGGCATCCTTGAGCGCGGCGATGGCGCCGTCGGCCACCTTGGGTTGCGGCCGGGTGCCGGCGGAGAGGGCGCGGACCTGGCCGGCCAGGTCGTGGTTGACCAGGACTTCGGCCATCTGGGAACGGCAGGAGTTGCCGGTGCACAGGATCAATACGGTTTTCATGGGGCGGGTTTCCTTGGGGTGAAGGCTCGGGGATCAGGCTACGCAGGTCTGGCAGCCCTGGTCGGGCACCGCCGCTTCCGCCGGCATGCCCTCCTTCATGTGCCAGAGCACGCGCAGAGCCCAGGCGGGCAGTTCCGCGTGCAGGCGGTAGTGCATCCAAACGCCTTCGCGCCGGGTGGAGACCAGGCCGGCCTCGCGCAGCACGGCAAGGTGGCGGGAGACTTTGGGTTGCGGCGCTTCCAGCACCGCGTTGAGATCGCAGACGCAGCGCTCGTCGTGGATCAGCAGCAGGGCCAGGATGCGGCGGCGGATGGGGTCGCTGAGCGCCTCGAAGAAGGCTTGGGGGTCACACATGTATTCGTCATGACAAATTCAATATAAACGGTATGCAGCCTATTACGGCTTGTATATATCTGTCAAAACGAATTTATTGATGAGGCCACCGTCGCCGGCGCGAGACCTGCCGGCGACGTGGCGGGCTCACCAGAGGGCCAGCAGCCGGCCGGCCTCGACCTTGGTCTCGAAAGATTTCAGCGGATGCTTGCCCACCGCGATGCAGGCGCCGGTGGCGATGTCGAACTTCCAGTGATGCTTCGGGCAGGTGAGGGTCTTTCCCTCCAGCGCCAGGTGGGGGATGTTGGTCACCTGGTGCGGACAGTGCGAGTCGTACACCTTGTAGCGGTCGCCCTCGCGGTACACGAACACCGTGCGCGCGCCGCAATCGACCCGCTTCACTTCGCCGTCGGCGATGTCCGCCACGGCCATCACATCACGCCACTGCGGCAGGCTGTTGATCAGCTCCGGCTTGAACTCCGGCATGTCCATTTCCAGCAGGATTTCCGTCGCCCAGACGATCTTCGCCAGGCCCAGGGCGGGGAAGGCCATGAGCAGGGCGTCGATGATCTCCATCGGCGTGCAACCGTCGCGCAGGGCGCGCATCAGGTATTGCTTGAAGCCGCTCTCGGTCTGCGAATGGACCTTGGTGATCACCGAGATCAGGTCCCGCGTCTTCGGGTCCAGGTGCTTGCCGGTGTCCTTGAGGAACTTGAAATAGTGGCCGAGGGCGTCGCCGCGTACGGCGACCAGATAGTTGAGTGCGTCGCTCATGAATTGCTCCAGGGGGTGAAGATCGATGCCTGTCCGCAGCATAGACGGTTTCATGCGGAATATCCGCCCGCCGGAAGCGACGGATGGCTGGCTGGGAAGCCCTTGGGACGGGACTTAAGCTCGCTTTAAGGACCCGCGAATAGGCTGCTTCGCATTGCCCGGCAGGACCGGAGCTCAAGAGGCGAACAAAGATGACCGGCATGACCACCATCGAACTGGAATTTTCACGTAAATACGACCACGCACACTCGGCACGGTATTACCGCAAGCATCGGGACGGGCTGGCCAGGCGCCTGTCCCACGCGTGGGACACACGGCTGGCGCGCAAGGCCCTGGTACTGGCCGGCAATCCCGGGCGGGTGCTCGACCTGCCCTGCGGCGCCGGGAGATTCTGGCCGCTGCTGGCGGAGCGGGAGGATCGCGAAATCCTCGCGGCGGACAATTCCAGCGACATGATCGGGATCGCGCTGGCCCAACAGCCGGCGCACATCGTTTCGCGCGTGCGAACCTTTCGCACTTCCGCCTTCGCCATCGAATTGCCTGACCGGTCGGTCGACAGCATCTTTTGCATGCGTCTGCTGCATCACGTCCGCGACAGCGCACACCGCCTGGCGATGCTGCGTGAATTCCATCGGGTCACCGAGGACAGCGTCATCGTCTCGCTGTGGGTCGACGGCAACTACAAGGCCTGGAAGCGCGCCCGCCTGGAACGGCGCCGGGCCGGGTCGGGCAAGGTGGGCACCAACGCCAACCGCTTCGTGGTGCCCCGCGCGGTGATCGAACAGGAATTCGCCCAGGCCGGTTTCACAGTCCAGAGCCACCTGGACTTCCTGCCGGGGTACGCGATGTGGCGGGTCTACGTCCTGCGCAAGGCCGCCTAATCATGTCGTCCGCAGCCGGGATGGACCCGCAATTCGAAATGTGGTGGTCCGCCCGCGGACAATGGGTGGAAGCGCCCAACCTGCGGCGGGGCGGCGAGAGTGGCGTGCAATGCCTGTGCGACCCGTCCGGACACATCGTTTACATCAAGCGCCAGGCCGGGCACATCCACCGCTCCCTGCGGCACCCCCTGGGCAGACCAACCGCCCTGCGCGAGGCGGAAGCCCTGCTCGCGCTCGCCGCCCTGCGCATCCCGGTTCCCGGCCTTGCCTACTCCGGGGCGCGCAAGGATCGCGCTGGCTGGCTGCGCTGTTGGTGACACGCGCCCTGGACGGATACCTGAACCTGGACGCCTGGTACGCCGCCGCTCCGACCGCAGCAGCGCGACGGAACATGTTGCGGGAACTCGCCGGCCTGCTCGCCCGCATGCACCGGGCCCGCTGGCAGCACGGCTGCCTCTATGCCAAACACATTTTCGTGCGCAAGACCTTCGATCCAGCCGGAGCGAACGTCGCGTTGCTCGACCTGGAAAAGGCGCGACGCAGACTCTGCGCATCTCTCGCCTCCCGGCGGGATATGGCCCAACTTGGCCGGCATCGCGGCTTGATGCCGGAC
Source organism: Betaproteobacteria bacterium (assembly GCA_016873935.1). GTDB lineage: Bacteria > Pseudomonadota > Gammaproteobacteria > Burkholderiales > Thiobacillaceae > PFJX01. The sequence continues at coordinate 33,138 of VGVT01000024.1, forward strand.
GCGGATTGGCGGGAGCTGCGCGAGTTGTACGCGCTTGCCCCGGGCCGGGGGCATTGAGGGGGATACGCCATGGAGACTGGCGGGGCTACGCAGCAACCCCAATAGCATGTCCGCTCCCTCCGGGTTCCGGAGGAGCGCGAAGAACGGATGGACGGGGAAATTGGTGGTGCAGAGGCGACTGGTTTCGAACTACCGCTCATAGAGAGTTAGGTACAGTTGAAGGCCGTTGATGGTGATTGCAGACTTTTAGAATCAAATTATCGATCGGGCACTGGCTTCGCGTCCGCAACCTATCAGGCAAACACGACACTGGTACGTCCAGTGGCGCGAGAACGGGATGGCTTGCGCACCACTATTTGAACATCCCGTCCCAGCCGGTTCATACACTCCAGCATCTTCGCTTCGCTGATGCCCCGAAATTGGCCACGCAGCATGCCTGAAAGTTTGGGCTGGGGCATGCCCAGAATCTCAGCAGCCTCAGTTTGGGTCAGGTGGCGGTGTTTGATGATTTCGCCAATCTTGGCGGCCAAGGTCGCCTTGACCTGCATCTCAGCAGCATCGGGCAAACCGAAGTCTTCGTAGATGTTGGCAGACCCTTTTTCAATATCGATCATTTCAGGCTCCTTTGGCATGCGCTTGCGCTGCCTTCAAACGTTCGCGAATCAAGTCTATGTCTTGCTTTGGGGTTTCAATGCCTTTGGTGGATTTCTTCTGGAAGCAGTGCAAAACATAGACCCTCTCGGCGATCTTGACCGTGTAGACGGCTCGATACGTATCGCCCATGTGGTCTTCAACCACTTCCAAAACACTGGCACCACCAAAACCCTTTAGCGGCTTGGCCTGGTCATGCTTTTTACCTGACTGCGCCAAATGCAAGGCAAAGCCAAAGACGTCGACGACATCGCTGGGCATGGCCAGGAGATCCTTCTTCGAGGACCCCACCCAGTGCAGTGGCTTCAGATGATCAGACATCGGAGAATTATACCCATATGGATATAAAACACAAGGACAACTCTAGCCTGCCACCCTTGCCCCTGCCCCGCGCACGCGGACTTGGCTTCTTCCCC
>VGVT01000025.1 GCA_016873935.1 Betaproteobacteria bacterium
ATCGTTGATGCGGGCGACGACGGACTGGACGGTTTCGTGGCCGTCGGCATGGGCGGTATAGAGCAGGCGGACCAACTTGTCGGCCCACTTCGGCACCTTGCCGGATTTCTCCCAGCGCGCCACGGTCTGACCATCCACGCCCAGCAGCTTGGCCAGGGAGGGCTGAGACATGAGGAAACCGCTGGCGCGGATATAGCGGAATTCCACCCCGGTCAGCCGCCCGACCTTGCGCGTCAGCGCCAGGCAGACGGCACGGATCAGCCCGTCGCCATCCTGGAAGGACACGGCCTTGCCATAGGGCGTATCAAACATCTCGTAGCCGTTGCGCAGCCAGACATTACGCAAGCCGCCGTCGGTGTAGTGGTACATCGTCACTCCTTAAATATCCATCACGGTGATGACCGGCAGGCCGGTGGCGTCGATCTCAAATGCCACCACCACGCCGATGTCGCGGCCTTCAACGTAGCGTTCCATCCTGCATTCCAGCGCTTCATGCCGAAGGCTGGGTTCCGGTTCACGCACCAGGATGCCCTTGCGCAGTACGTCGTACACCATCGCCAAGGTAATCCGCCTTTCGCGCATTCGCTTGCGAGCGTGGTCGGTCAACAGGATGTTGGCCGTGTTCAGCGCCCGCTCGCGGATTTGCCGCTCGATCTGCTTCTTGGATGACTTGGCCATGTCATGGCCTATCATTTTGATAGGTTAGCATGGGTTCGGTTCCTTTCTCTATCGGATTTCGGGGCCGAGGTTCTCGGTGGCCAATTGGTCTATTCGGCCTGCTCATCCAGTTCGTCAGATATCGCCTGGCACAGATGGGGTGTTTCAGATCTAACCAAGCGGAACGTTCGATAGGGCGCGGGCGGGGTGTAGGTACTCAGCCCCTTCGGGATGTTCCTGGTTGCGACGGCTTGATCCAGCCAGTCGACTTGTGCCCAGCCATCCAGCCCAGTCCATTCCTCTGTGGGTGGCGTGTGATGGAAAGTCTGCTTGTAGCGTTCTTTGGCGTCGCGTAGCCGGGTCGCAAGCAACGCTGGCGTGGGCTTGCCGATAGAGGGAATGTCAGTGTGAGTCATTAAGACGTCGCCACCTCAGGCGGTGCGCAACTTCACCGCGAAATCCGCGACCCCGGTCTTGAACAGGAACCGTGCGGCGGCGTCGAGTGTTTTGAATTCCCGTGTTTCGCGCTTGCTGGTTTCCAGGGTCTTGCCGTCAATCACCACCATGTAGCCGTCGGCCATGACCGCGTAATGGACCTGAACACGTTTCACGGCATTGGCGTCCAGCAACAATTTGAGTTCGCGTTCGGTCATGGTTTCCCTCCGCCTGATGGGTGTTCAGGTTGCTCGAACAGATCGCCTTGATCGACCAGGACCAGCAACTCGCCGGGTTTGACCTTGAGGTATTGGCATAGCCGGGCGAGTACATCCCGGTCGAGGCTTTTCACCCGGTCGTAGTAGTAGCGGTCCAGTGTGGCGCGGGCAATACCGGTCGCCCGGCAGACATCCGCCACCTTGAGCCGGCGTTCACCGAGTAGAGTCGAAAGTTTGCAGCTAATCATGGCAATAATTGATCGAGTCAGATCAAAATATACACCATAAGACGCTATTGCATCACTGAAGAATGCTTGGGCGGAGCCGCGCTGATTTCAGGCCGCCTTGGGCAGCGGATCAATTATTGGCAGCGGTTTAGACGGCCGCTTTCATGGTGCTGCCCGCCAGCAGGCTGACCAGATACTCTCCCTCATTGGCCTTGCTGGGCAGGGGGATATCCAGGCCGTCTTCGATGCGCATCTCGATGGCGGCTTCCAGCGCACCTTCGGCGGCCTCAATGGCGTCTTCCAGGGTGTCGCCCTGGGTGATGGCCTCGGGGAGGTCGCGGCAGGTGACAACAAAGCCGCCGTCCTTTTCATCGGCGGCAAGGGTAACGGGGTAGGCGGAGCGTTGCATGGTGACTATGCCGCAAGCCTTTCAACCGGCTTGCGTTCTGCTGCGCGTTGGCGCGCCTGCCATAGATCACGCTGAGCCTGGATCTTCAGCCAATGGCCGGGAGAGGTTCCCAACGCTTCGGCAAGGCGGATATCCATATCGGCGGAAATGGCGGCATGGCCATTGAGAATGCGGGAAAGCATGGGGCGCGAAATGCCGATGTGCTCGGCGAACGCCGTCACGCTCATGTTCAGGTCGTCAATCCAACCTTGCAGCAGTTCGCCTGGGTGGGCGGGGTCGTGCATGTCCATGTTCAACCTCAGTGGTAATCCAAGTAATCCAGTAACTCCACGTCATCACCATTGAAACGGAAGATGATTCGCCAGTTCGCCTGCACCGTCAGCGACCAGTAGCCCGCCAAGTCGCCGGTCAGGGGATGCAATCGCCATCCGGGACGGCCAAGGTCTTGGGGGCCGGTGGCCACATTCAGGGCGGTGAGCAACTCCCGCAATCGCTTGGCATGCACGGGTTGGATGCCGCCTTTGCTGCCCGTGCGAAAGAAGTCCTCAAGGCCCTTGTGACGGAACGATAGAATCATAGATCGTTAACCGTGGGTTTACAAATATTGGGAGTCATCGTATCGCTTGTACCTTGGTTTCGGGCTGATGCCCGAAGCTGGGCAGCTTGGCCACGGCGGCTTTCAGGGTGTTGTCGCACAGATGGGCATAGTGCCGGCTGGTGATGCGGGTATCGGCGTGACCGAGCAACTTGGAGATGGTCAGCAGGTCCACCCCCATCTGGGCCAGGGTGCTGGCGTAGGTGTGGCGCAGTTCGTGGAAGCCGATCTCCGGTTCGATCTTGGCCTGGGCGCAAGCGGCCTTGAGCAGGCGGACGTGGTGGTTCTTGCCCCAGGGCGCGCCATCGCCCCGTAGGAAAACATGGTCCTTGCCGGTCTTGCCCAGGATGCAGGTCTTGAAGAAATCCAGGCCCTCGGGGTGCAAGGGGATATGTCGGCCCTTGCCGCTCTTGGCCTCGGGGCTGATGTAGATCAGGCCGGTATCCAGGTTCACGTCCTTGGTAAGCAAGCGGGTCAGTTCGCCATAGCGGCAGCCGGTGAACAGGGCGGCTTTCACTAGGGGCCGGAAGTCCGGGGCGCAGGCGTTGACCAGGCGGGTGGATTCCGCCTCGGTCAGGAAACGGGTAACGGGTTCGTCGGCATTCTCGAACGGCTTCACGCGCCGCCAGGCGGTGTCGTCGCTGACCATGCCATCCCGGAACGCCTTGTTCAGGATGGCCTTCAAGACCGTCAGGATTCGGTTGGCGGTGGACTTGCGGGAACGCTTCTCTTCGGGGGTGGCCGGTTTTTCCCGATACGCCGTTTGAGTGGACAGGTTGCTGCTCCGCTTGCGCGCTGGTGTGGTGGCCAGCTTCTCATGCCAGCGTTTGATCTCCGGCGTGGTCATTTCCATGATGAGTTTGTCGCGCCAGGCCGGAAGGATATGGGCGTTTACCGTGGCCTCGGTCTCTCGGTAAGCCTTGCGGTGTTCCTTGTACCAGGCCAGATAGGCGCTGGCGGCTTCGCCGAGAGTGACGGGCTTGCCCTTGGGCAACTCGGGCTTGCGGGCTTCATTGGCATATGCGGTTGCCTTGCTCTGTGCCTGGAAGAAGGTCAGGACGTTGTCGCCATCCGCTTCCATGAAGTCGTCCGCCTCGCCGAGGGTGTGCTTCACATACTTGTCGCCGGTCCACAATCTGGCCTGCCAGGTGCCGTTGCCCTTGACCGTGCGCCGATACCCCAGGGCCAGACCCTCACCGACAGTCACGAAGTAAAGCGTATCTCGACTCGCCAGCTTGAGACGGTTGGTCCGGGTTTCGAGCGGGTTGCTTCTGACCGAGCGTGCCATGGTGAACTCCAATCGGCGGGTAACAGACGGGTAACTGCCGGGTAACAGATGTACCGGGATTTCCATGGACAGTATGGGACGAAAAACACGATATAACAAGTTAATTCAAACTGTTATGAATGTCCGGCAGAGTCCGATGTGGTGCTGGATAGAACTCTTTCACAGCGGTAACCGGGGTTCGAATCCCCGTGGGGACGCCAGAACACGGACTGGCACGACAACGGCCCGCAAACGCGGGCCGTTGTCGTTTGTGTCTCGGATGGATATCCCTTCAACCCGCATCACCCCTGTCCAGGCTCGGCTGCGCTGCGGAGAAAAGTGCGGCCGCCATGCCTTGCAGGAGGCATGGCGAATTCCTTGAATTCCTGGATGAAGCTCATGTTTGCTCTCCTCTTTGGGTGGGTGGACTCGAACGACGCTACGATATGAACACAGCACCCGGCCGGGCACTGTGAAGCATCTCACTTGCACGGATACGTCATGCGCGCGATCAGTCGCCGCTGCGGCCGGCCAGGCCGATGCCCGTGCGCGCGGCAAACTCCAGCATGCGATGGATCGAGACCTCGGCTCTGGCGCGGACATCCTCCTCGACGTGTATCTCGTTATCGCCCGTTTCCAGCACCCGACAGAGCTTGCGTAGCCCATTCATGGCCATCCAGGGACAATGCGCGCAGGACACGCAGGTGGCACCGCGCCCACCGGTGGGCGCTTCGAGGAAGGTCTTGCCGGGTGCCGCCAGCCGCATCTTGTGGAAAATTCCATTGTCGGTGGCGACGATCAGGGTGGGATGAGGCAGTTCCGCGGCTGCCCGGATCAACTGGGTGGTGGAGCCCACCACGTCGGCGAGGGCGATCACGCCGGCCGGCGATTCCGGATGCACCAGCACCGCGGCCTCGGGATGCAGGGCCTTGAGTTCACGGATGCCGTCTTCCTTGAAGCGCTCGTGCACCACGCAACTGCCCTGCCAGAGCAGCATGTCGGCGCCGGTGGCCTTTTGCACATAGTCGCCCAGGTAGCGGTCCGGCGCCCAGATCAGCTTTTTGCCCTGCGCGTGCAGGTGGGCCACCACCTTGGCAGCGATGCTGGAGGTCACCATCCAGTCGGCGCGCGCCTTCACCGCCGCCGAGGTATTGGCGTACACCACCACCTCGCGGTCAGGATGCGCGTCGCAGAAGCGGGTGAAATCCTCCGCGGGGCAGGACAGATCGAGGGAGCACTCGGCGCCCAGGTCGGGCATGAGCACGCGCTTCTCCGGATTGAGGATCTTCGCGGTTTCCCCCATGAAGCGCACGCCCGCCACCACCAGGGTGCGCGCTTTCGAGGCATGCCCGAAACGGGCCATCTCCAGGGAATCCGACACACAACCACCGGTTTCCTCGGCCAAACGCTGCAAGTCGGCCGAGGTGTAGTAGTGCGCCACCAGCACCGCATCGCGTTCCACCAGCAGCGACTTGATGCGGGCGATGAGGGACTCGCGCTCGGCGGCTTCGAGTTCTTCCTCCAACACGGGGGGCACGTCGAGGACCGGTCTGGCCTGGGGAAGCATGGCGATCGGTTGCGCGAAATTCATCGGCGGGTTGGCATGGATTGGCATACGGGATGAGGCGTTGTAGTGGCGGGGTCGGGTGCTGTCAAGTCGGCCCGCGCAAACGGGTAACTGTCGCGCGACTGATAAAATCGCGCCATGCGCCAATTGATCCTCGACATCCGCCCGGACGCTCCCGCCGACTTCGACAACTACCTGCCCGGACCGAACGTGGAGGCCTGCGCCACCGTGCGTGCCCACGCCACCGGCTTGGACGGCGAGCCACTGCTTTATCTCTGGGGAGAGACGGGTACCGGCAAGAGTCATCTGCTGGCGGCGTGGGCCCGCTCCGTAGGCGCCGTCCTGGCGCCGCCCATGCCGGAACCGCCCGTCTCCTGGCTGGCGGTCGACGACGCGCATCGCCTGGATGGCGACGCGCAGATCCGCCTGTTCAGCCTCATCAACGCCGCCCGGGAAGGATCCGGCCGGATTCTGGTCTGTGGTCCGACGCCACCCGGCCAGCTCGGCCTGCGGCCGGATCTTGCCACCCGCTTGGCGCAGGGGCTGGTGTTTCGCCTGTCGCCCTTGAGCGAGGCCGACAAGATCGCGGCCCTACGGGTGCGCGCCGAGGCACATGGCTTGCGGCTGACCGACGAGGTCACCCACCATCTGCTCACCCATTGCCGACGCGATCTGCCGCACTTGCTGGGCATGGTGGACGCCCTGGATGCTTATTCACTGAGCCGCAAACGCCCGGTTTCCCTGCCCCTGCTCAAGGAGCTCCTGCGGCAACGCGAGGCATGAGACTGCTGGCGGCAATCAGCCACCACGGCCTGGGTCATCTGGCGCAAGCCGCACCGGTGCTCAACGCGCTGCGCGAGGCCCGCCCCGGCATCGATCTCACGGTATGGTCCGGTCTTTCGGAATCCGCCTTGCGCGCCCGTCTGCAGCAACCCTTCCGGCATCGCGCCGAGGCCGCCGACATCGGCTTGCTCATGCGCGATGCCGTGCGCGTCGACGTCGACTCCAGCCGCCGGGCCTATCTCGACTTCCATCGCAATTGGTCGGCGCGCGTCGCCAACGAAGCCGCCTGGCTGCGGGCGCAAGCCTTCGACGCGGTGTTTGCCGACGTGGCCTACCTGCCCCTCGCCGCCGCCGCGCAAGCCGCGATTCCCGCCGCCGCGCTGTGCTCGCTGAACTGGTACGACATCGCCACGGCCTACCTCGCCGACCATGCCGACATGGAACAACCCTTGCGGCACATGCGGGCTGCATACCAGGCGGTCGCCATGTTCCTGTGTCCGCAACCTTCCATGCCCATGCACTGGCTCGATCATCGCCTCGACCTGCCCCCCATCGCGGCGCGTGGCGTTGCGCGCCGCCGCGTCCTGGAGCAGGGCGCGCGCGATGGTCAGCGCGCACGGCTGGTTTTGGTGGGATTCGGGGGGATCGGCTATCAGGGTGTCGGGCGTCTGCCCGAATTGCCGGGCATCAGCTGGATCGTCCCGGATGACTGGATCGCGGGCCGCGACGACGCGATCGCGCTGGGTAGCCTGGACATGCCCTTCCTGGATGTGCTGGCGTCCTGCGACGCGCTGATCACCAAGGTCGGATACGGTGGTTTCACGGAAGCGGCCGCGCATGGCCTGCCCGTGCTTTACGTGGATCGTCCGGACTGGCCGGAAACCCCTTACCTTAGTGCATGGCTCGCACAACAAGCTAACTGCGCGGCGATCGACGAGGGCGAGATGTTCAGCGCGACCCTCGGCTCCCGCCTCGATCGCCTCTGGGCCTTGCCCGAGAAACGGGTGGTGGTGGCGGATGGCGCGCACTCCGCCGTCGACCACCTCTTGCGTCTTTTCGGCTAGTCCTTGCCCTGTTCAGCCGCGATCTCGGCATGCACCTGGGCCATGTCGATGGCCTTGGCACGGGCGACCAGATCATCGAACGCGTTGGCGGGCATGGCGCCGGGCTGCGCGTAGATGATGACCTTCTCGCGAAAGATGACCAGAGTGGGAATGGAGCGGATCTGGAAATGCGCGGCCAGGGCCTGTTGCTCCTCGGTATTCACCTTGGCGAAGACCACCCCCTCGTGCTTCTCCGACGCGGCCTCGTAAACCGGCGCGAAGCCCCGGCAGGGCCCACACCAGGGCGCCCAAAAATCGATGACGACGAAATCGTTGTTGAGGATGGTTTCCTCGAAATTCTGTTCATTGAGTTCCAGGACTGCCATGGGATTCCCCTGATGTGCGCAGGTTAAAAAAAACGGCCGACACAAGGTCGGCCGAGGCATGTTACCACGCTCAAGGAGGGATTATTCGCGATCAGTCAGGCGATCTTGATCTGTCGTCTCACCCCGCCGTCGCAAGGCGGGGTTGCGGCTCCCCCGCAAAGGGGGCCTCCATTTGACGCACCGGAGTGTTGCCGGTCCGGCGCCACATGTTGGGGCTGGTCTTGAGGCTGGCTTTGACTTCGGCGCGGTTCACCGCGGTGATCAGATCCGTCGCCAGCGCGCGCGCCTGCGACGGGCTCAGCGCCATTCCGTGCTCGGGCCCTTCGGCCATCTTGATGATCACCCGGTCGGTTGCGTCATCACCCGCCGCCAGGATCACCATCACCTTACCCATTTCGTTCGACGTCATCTCTTGCTCCCTTGCCATCCGTCTCTACGCTGGCAGAGACACACGCAGAAAGCATGCCAAAGGCGAGACAGTCGAGGGAGGATGCCGTTCCCAGTGAAATCAGGAAGATGGGGATGCCATGCATGGATCGCGCTGCTCCGGCCCGGCAGTGGCTCGACAGAGCTGTCGGAATATCGACACGCGGGCATTGCCGTGCCACCGAAAACTCGATTTATCTTGATACGCTTCTTTTCGCATGACGATGGAATTTTCTAACCCCACATGCTCCGCGCTTGGCCTCTCTCAAGCGGCTCCGCAACCGGCACAAGTTCGCGATCGCAACCCGTACCTCGACGGCGCAAGCAGGCAAGCACACTCTGACCTGCTTCCCCGGCCGTTTCCAAAGTGACTGACTGGCCGGGGTGCTGCCACATGAAAAACGGGTGGGCAAGAAAAAAGGCGGGGCATACCCCGCCTTTTTTCACTGCACAACAAGCTTGTCAGGCAGGCTTCTTGGCAGCGGCCTTTTTCGCGGGAGCGGCCTTCGGAGCAGCGGCCTTCTTCGCGGGAGCGGCTGCCTTCGGAGCAGCGGCCTTCTTCGCGGGAGCGGCCTTCGGAGCAGCAGCTTTCTTCGCGGGAGCGGCCTTGGGAGCAGCGGCCTTCTTTGCGGGAGCGGCTGCCTTCGGAGCAGCGGCCTTCTTCGCGGGAGCGGCTGCCTTCGGAGCAGCAGCTTTCTTCGCGGGAGCGGCTGCCTTCGGAGCAGCAGCCTTCTTCGCGGGAGCGGCCTTGGGAGCAGCAGCTTTCTTCGCGGGAGCAGCAGCCTTCGGGGCGGCAGCCTTCTTGGCGGTGGTCTTGGTAGTGCTGGTTGCAGTCTTCGCAGCGGGCATTATTGACTCCTCTATTGATGAAGGGTAATCGGCCGGAAAGCCTTATGCCTCAAGCATCTCCACGCGCTCAGAGGCGTGCCCGGATTGTAGAACAAAAAAAAGCGCACTCCGCAAGAGGGCACGCGCAATTCCCTGAATAAATGTTGCACGCATGCGATCAGGGCACGATTCTCTCGTCGGCAAAAAGCGCTTCGACTCGTTCTCTTGCCCTGATTTCACTGGGCTTCGCGCCATTCACCATGATCTCCGCGGCGCGCGGTCGCGTGTTGTAGTTGGAGCTCATGCTCATGCCATAGGCGCCGCTCGAACACACCACCAACAGGTCTCCCTCCGCAATCACGAGATCCCGATCGTGTCCGAGAAAGTCGCCGGTCTCGCAGACCGGACCGACGATGGCATAGCGGAGCGCCTCGCCCTGTCGCTCGACCACCGGCCGGATGTCATGCCATGCGTCGTACAGCGCAGGCCGCATCAGATCGTTCATGGCCGCGTCGACGATGGCGAAATCCTTCGCCTCGCCATGCTTCAGATATTCCACGCGCGTGAGCAGCCAGCCCGCGTTGCCGACCAGCGAGCGGCCCGGTTCCACGACCAGGGTTTCCGCGCGTCCGGCCATGCCGTCGAGCAGTACGCGCGCGTACTCGTCAAGACTCGGAGGCGTCTCGTCGCGATAGCGGATGCCGACACCACCGCCGATGTCGATGTGGCGCAGGGCGATGCCCAGCGACTCCAGCGTGTCCGCCAGTTCCAGCACGCGCCTCAGCGCCTCGGCGAAGGGCGCGCTGTCGGTAAGCTGGGAACCGATGTGGCAGTCGATGCCGATCACATCGAGATGGGACATGGACGCGGCCTCGCGATAGACGCGAATCGCTTCGTCGTGGGCGATGCCGAATTTGTTCTCGCGCAGACCGGTGGAGATGTAGGGATGGGTCTTCGCATCGACATTCGGATTGACGCGCAGGCTCACCGGCGCGCGCAAACCCTCCGCGCGCGCAACGCGATCGAGCCGCGACAGTTCGCTTTCGGATTCGACGTTGAAGCAATGTATGCCCGCGCGCAGGGCGGCGCGCATCTCGTCCTCGCGCTTGCCGACACCGGAAAACACCACCTTGCCGGGATCTCCGCCGGCGGCGAGTACTCGGGCCAGCTCACCGCCGGAGACGATATCGAAGCCCGCGCCAAGACGCGCGAAGAGATGCAGGATGGCGATGTTCGGATTGGCCTTGACCGCGTAGCAGATCAGGTGCGGATGCCGGGCGAGGGCCACGTCATAGGCGCGATAGGCCGCTTCGAGGGCGGCGCGGGAATAGACGTAACAGGGTGTGCCGAAGGCCTCGGCGATGGCCGTGAGGGGCACGTCTTCGACGTGCAACACCCCGCCGCGAAGGGAGAGGGCGTTCATTTGCGGGCGGGCTGGCTGATGTTTTCCTGGCCGGGCGCGTCGGGCAGATACAGCGCCCCTTTCTTGCCGCAGCCGGCAAGCAGGGAGAGGGAAAATATGAGTACGAGAAATCGCATGACAAACCCTTAGAATCGCGGCTGAGTCTAGCACGGAGACCCCCATGGATGAACGCGAGTACGAACGCCTGGCGGACGCGGCCCTGGCCAGGATCGAGGCGGATCTTGAAGACGCCGACATCGACTTCGAGATCGTCGCCGGAGGCATCCTGGAGATCGAGTTGGCGGATGGCGCCAAGGTCGTCGTCAACAAGCATTCCGCGGTGCGCGAGATCTGGGTGGCGGCGCGCAGCGGCGGCTTCCATTACCGCTGGGACGGCGAAGCCTGGCGCGACACCCGCGGTGGCGAGGAACTGCACAGCGCCATGGCACGCCTGACCCGGAACTGAGCAAAATCGCCGGAGCGTTCTAGACTGGGACCATCATCATGAGCGAACAGACTCTCTTCTCGCATCTGCCGGAGCTCACCGACCAGCTCGGGGTCGAGCACATCAAGCCGCTGCTGGACCGCGTCAGCACGCACGAAGTGCCGCAAGGCGTGGTGCTGGTGCGCGACCAGAGCCCCATCGATGCATTCCATCTGGTGCTCTCCGGACGCCTGTCTCTCGCCGTCGAGATGGCCGGCCACAGCATCGTCCTCGGCGAGTTGCTGCCCGGCAACTGGTGTGGCGAACTGGCCTATTTCAGCGGCGTGCGGCGCGCGTCCAGCACGGTCACAGCATTCGAGGACACGGTGGTGGCGCGCCTCACCTTCGCCGACTTCGAGGCGTTGATGGCCGAGGATTCCGTGGCCGTATGCCGGCTCACCCACGCCTTCATCCAGATGATGATGCGCCGCCTGCACGCGACGGCGAACAATCCCATCATCGATCCGCATGGCCAGATGCTCCTCGTCGGCGACCTCTCGGTGCCCTGGTCTGAACTTGGGCAGCCGCAGCACAGCGTGGTCGAGTTCATCAAGAAACTGTTTGGAGCGCGCTGATGCTGCTGCGAAATTTCCTGCGGTCCCTGGACGGTTTCCAGTACCTCTCCGACAGCGACATCGATCATGTCGCCGCCGCCATGCGCGTGGAGGAATATCCCAACCATCACATCTTCATCTACCAGGACAAGCTCAACAAGGAGCTGTTCCTGCTGCTGGACGGCCACATCAAGGTCGGCCATTACGGCTCGACCGGCCGCTACTACACGCTGAAGACCATCCAGCCCGGCGAGCTGTTCGGCATTCCCTCGCTGTCCGAGGGCAGGCCGGCCACCACCACCTGCCAGGCCGACGGTCCCGTCACCGTCGCCAGCATGCCGTTCTCCGCCTACCTGCTGCTCTACCAGCCCGATTCCGAAATCGGCTGCCGCTTCCAGTTCGTCATCGCCAACCAGCTGGCCAAGGACCTGCACGATCGTCATGACGCGCTGCGCCGGCTGCTTGCCCAGGTGTATGGAGAATCGGCGCGCGACGAGGCCTGACGGCTCGCGCGCATCCTTGCCCGCGCGTCCCCCGCGCACGACGGTGTTGGCTTGAGCATCGTCCTGGTCATCCTGCCGATCTTCGCCCTGATCCTCCTAGGCGCCGGGCTCAAACGCTACGCGGGAGTCGCCGAGGAAGGTTGGCGGGGCCTGGAACGTCTCGTCTATTTCGTGTTTTTCCCCGCCCTGCTGTTCCATTCTTTGGCGCGCGCCCACATCGATTTTTCCTCCGCCCTCTCCATGCTGCTGGTCGGTCTGGCGGTCACTTTGTTCGGCATGGCGATGGGATACCTGGGCAAGTACCTGTTCCACGATCCGCCGCGCGTTTTCGCCTCCGCCTTCCAATGCTCCTTCCGCTTCAACAGCTACGTCGGCCTCGCCGTCGCCGGCGCCCTGTACGGGCAGGCCGGCATCGCCGCCATTGGCTTGTTGATGGGCTTCATCGTGCCGCTCGCCAACGTTGCTTCAGTCGCCATGCTGGCGCGCCACGGCGAGGCCGGCTGGCTGCGGGAGATCCTCGGCAACCCACTCATCCACGCCACTGCCGGAGGCGTCGCCTGCGCCCTGCTGGGCTGGTCTCCGCCGGATCTGGTGATGCAGACCATCGGCCTGCTGGCCCAGGCCTCCCTGCCCATGGGCCTGGTGGTGGTGGGCGCGGGCCTGCGTCTCGACAGCCTGTCCCACGCGCGCGGCCATCTCTGGTATGGCGTGGCGGTCAAGCTGCTGGCGTTGCCCGCGCTGGCCTGGTGGCTGGGCGGCATGCTGCGGCTGCCAGCCATGCAGTTCGAAGTGGCGCTGTTGTTCGCCGCCCTGCCCATGTCCACCGTGGCCTACGTGCTGGCGGTGCGCATGGGCGGGGACGGCCGCATCACAGCCGCGCAGGTGGCAGTCACCACCCTGCTGTCCATGTTCACCCTGCCGCTCTGGCTCGGCCTCGCGCGCGTCTGAACTCGACCCAGGCATGCCCAACTATGCACACCCCGGCCCTTGACAACGAGGCATCCCCGGACTAGCCAATCCTTTCCGAGAGCCTTGCGCAAGTTATTGTTTTTACGTAGCAAATTGACTGCATAAATATTGAGCCGAAGGTATAAGCCTGCGATTCTTAAGCTTTTTTTACCGCTAGCCGAGGACTTGTCCACAAGCTTATCCACATGAGCCGTGGACAATCCACAAAGCTTGTTTCACGAGAAGCCCTTCTCCCTCTCTCCTGCGAAATCACTTCAAGAAAAGCCTCCAGATGCGTCCGCACGAATTACCTTGCACACCCTTCCACACGCGAATGCAGCGATGATTCCCGAACGCCTCGCCTTCATCGACCTGGAAACCACCGGCGCCAATCCCCTGCATGACCGCATCACCGAGATCGGCGTGGTCGAGGTGGATGGCGATCGCGTGAACACCTGGAGCACCCTGGTCAATCCGGAGCGTCCCATCCCGCGCTTCGTCCAGCAGCTCACCGGCATCGACGACGCCATGGTGGCCGGCGCCCCGCGTTTCGCCCAGGTTGCCGAGGAACTCGCGGAGCGCCTGCGCGGACGCCTGTTCATCGCCCACAACGCGCGCTTCGATTACGGCTTCGTGCGCAACGAATTCCGCCGCCTCGGGCGCGCGTTCCGCGCCGAGGTGTTGTGCACCGTGCGGCTCTCGCGACGGCTGCACCCTGAACATTTCAAACACAACCTGGACAGCCTGGTCGCGCGGCATGCCCTGGACGCCGGCCCGGATCGCCATCGCGCCCTCACCGACGCCGACCTGATCTGGCAATTCTGGCGGCTACTGCGCCGTGAGCAAGGCGACGACGCCTTGCTGGAAGCCGTCCGTCACCAGCTCAGGCGGCCCAGCCTGCCGCCTCACCTCGATGCGGACACGCTCGATGACCTGCCCGAATCGTCCGGCGTCTACCTGTTCCACGGCGAGGGAGACATACCCCTCTACATAGGCAAGAGCCTCAATCTGCGCCAGCGCGTGCTGGCCCATTTCTCCGCCGATACCCGCGAATACAAGGCCACGCGCCTGAGCCGCGAAGTCCGCCGCATCGAATGGCGCGAGACCGTCGGCGAACTGGGCGCCCTGCTGTTGGAATCGCGTCTGGTGAAGGCTCTACAGCCCCTGCATAACCGGCGCCTGCGGGCATCCACCGAGGTCTGCGCATGGCGCCTGGAGGAAGTCGCGCAGGGCGATCATCGGCCCCGCCTCGTCCGCGCCGAGGAGGAGGATTTCGGCCGTTGCGGCGATCTGTACGGCCTCTTCTCCAGCCCACGCGAAGCCATCGCCGCCTTGCGCAAGATCGCCGAGGCGCACGCGCTCTGCCCCCTCGTGCTGGGCCTGGAACAGGCCGCGAAGCCGGGTCGCGCCTGCTTCGCCCAGCAGATCGGCAAATGCCGGGGCGCCTGCGTCGGCAAGGAGGCCATCGGCCTGCACAGCGCCCGCCTGATGGCAGCCCTCGGTCGCATCCGCCTGCCGGCATGGCCATATCCCGGCCGCATCGGGGTGGTGGAACGAGATGCGCCGCTGCAACGTGAGGAAGTGCATGTAATCGACGGCTGGCGCCATCTCGGCAGCGCCCGTGATGAAGCCGGGCTGCGCGCCGTGCTGGAGCAATCCGCGACGTCTCCGTTCGATCCGGATATCTACAAGCTGTTGCGCACACGCCTGGCCAAAGGCGGGCTGGAGGTGCGCGTGCTCTGAGGCGGAGCCGGCCGCCTCATGTCGCCATGGCATTTGTGAATCTCCCGCGCCCGTTCCGACAGGCTCCTCGGCCTTGGCGACGGGAAGCCATGGCGCGTTGCGCGCGAGGCCGGGTCTGAAGGGACGTGCGTAGCCTGCCGGAGGTAGCAGTCGAGCGCGACCACCCAGGTCAGCGTCGGCGGTGAACGGGGTTGCACGGGCCGGGGAAGTCTTCGAGTTCCGCGTGAAACGGAACGTCACCGTCACCATGCGCGGCCCCGGTTTGCCTCGCCGACTTCCACCCCGGACGGTGGATTCACACCGCCATCAGGCCCATGAACTCCTGCACCGGCACCACCTCGAAGGCGGCCTGGTCGGCGCACATCGCGTTCAGCGCGGCACACTTCTTGGCGGAGAGCTTGGCGGCGATGGCGGCTTCCCACTTCTTCACCAGGACGGGGATGCCCTCGGCGCGGCGCCGGCGGTGGCCGATGGGGGCGTCGACGCTGACCTTCTCGGTGCTGCTGCCGTCCTTGAAGAAGACCTGCACGCTGTTGCCGATGTAGCGCTTGTCGGCCTCCAGGTATTCCTGCGAGAAGCGGGGGTTTTCCTTGACCGTGGTGAGGGCGCGCAGGTGGTCGATGCGCGGGTCGGCGGCGCCGGCGTCGGTGTAGTCGTCGGCGGTGAGGCGGCCCTTGATCAGGGGCACGGCCACCATGTACTGGATGCAGTGGTCGCGGTCCGCGTAGTTGTTCATGGGGCCGGTCTTGTCGATGATGCGGCAACCGGCTTCCTGGGTCTCGATCTCGATGCGCTCGATCTGGTCGATGCGATCCTTCACCTGCGGGTGCAGGGCCAGGGCGCATTCCACGGCGGTCTGGGCGTGGAACTCGGCGGGGAAGCTGATCTTGAACAGGATGTTCTCCATCACATAGCTGCCGAAGGGCTGGCTGAATTTCAGCGAGTTACCGCGGAACAGGGCGTCCTGGAAGCCCCAGGTCTTGGCGGTCAGGGCGGAGGGGTAACCCATCTCGCCGGTCAGGCAGATCATGGCCAGGCGCACGCCCCGGGAACTGGCGTCACCGGCGGCCCAGGACTTGCGCGAGCCGGTGTTGGGAGCGTGGCGGTAGGTGCGCAAGCTGCAGCCGTCGATCCAGGAGTGGGAGATGGCGTTGAGCACCTCTTCCCGCGAGCCGCCCAGCATCTTGGCAGCCACGGCGGTGGAGGCGATGCGCACCAGCATGACGTGGTCCAGGCCGACGCGGTTGAAGGCGTTCTCCAGCGCGGTGACACCCTGGATCTCGTGGGCCAGGATCATGGCCTCCAGCACGTCCTTCATCTTCAGGGGTGCCTGGCCTTCCGCCACGCGCTTGCGCGACATCCAGTCGGCGATGCCGAGGATGGCACCCAGGTTATCGGAGGGATGACCCCATTCGGCGGCCAGCCAGGTGTCGTTGAAGTCGAGGAAGCGCACCAGGCAGCCGATGTCCCAGGCCGCCTTGACCGGGTCGAGTTCATAGCTGGTGCCGGGCACCCGCGTACCGCCGGGCAGGGTCGCGCCGGGCACCACGGGGCCCAGCAGCTTGGAGCACTCCGGGTAGTCCAGGGCCATCAGGGCGCAGGCCAGGGAGTCCATCAGGCAGTAGCGCGCGGTTTCCATGGCCAGCTTGGACTGGCTGGCGTCGTAGTCCATGACGTAGTCGGCCATGGCTTGCAGGATGGTATCGAAGGGGGGGCGCTCGGCGGAGCGGATGTCGTGGGCGGACATGGGTGGGTTCCTCAGGTGGCGGGGTTTGGGATTTTTCTTCCCCCTTTCTTAAAGGGGGACCGAGGGGGATTTGGCAACTGTTGCCTAGCGGAAAAGTCGGAGAAATCCCCCCTAGCCCCCCTTTACGAAAGGGGGAACACATCAGGTCAGGGTCTTTGGTCGATGGGCACGAACTTCAAATCCTCCGGCCCGGTGTAGTTGGCCGAGGGCCGGATGATCTTGCCGTCGAGGCGCTGCTCGATGACGTGGGCGGCCCAGCCGGTGGTGCGGGAGATGATGAAGAGCGGCGTGAACATGGCGGTGGGCACACCCATCATGGCGTAGGACACCGAGCTGAACCAGTCCAGGTTGGGGAACATCTTCTTGATCTCCCACATCACCGCCTCCAGCCGGTCCGCCACGTTGTAGAGCTTGTGGTTGCCGTTGTGGTCGGCGAGGCGCTTGGCCACCGCCTTGATCACCTTGTTGCGCGGGTCGGCGATGGTGTAGACCGGGTGGCCGAAGCCGATGATGACTTCCTTCTTCTCCAGCACGCGGGTGCGGATGTCGGCCTCCGCTTCGTCCGGCGTGTCGTAGCGGCTCTGGATGCCGAAGGCCGCCTCGTTGGCGCCGCCGTGCTTGGGGCCGCGCAGGGCGCCGATGGCGCCGGTGATGGCGGAATACATGTCCGAACCGGTGCCGGCAATGACCCGCCCGGCGAAGGTGGAGGCGTTGAACTCGTGCTCGGCGTAGAGAATCAGTGAGGTGTGCATGGCCCGCACCCAGATTTCCGGCGGCGTCTTGCCATGCAGGAGATGCAGGAAGTGGCCGCCGATGGAATCGTCATCGGTTTCCACCTCGATACGGCGGCCGTTCTGGCTGTAGTGGAACCAGTACACCAGGGCGGAACCCAGGCTGGCGATGAGCCGGTCGGCGATGTGACGGGCGCCCAGGATGGGCTGTTTCTCCTCCTCCGGCAGCACGCAGCCCAGGGTGGAGACGGCGGTGCGCATGACGTCCATGGGATGGGTGGCGGCAGGCAGTTGCTCGAGCACGGTCTTCACCACCGTGGGCAGGCTGCGCAGGGATTGCAGCTTGGTCTTGTAGGCCTTCAGTTCCTCCCGGTTGGGGAAGTGGCCGTGGATCAAGAGGTGGGCGACCTCCTCGAATTCGCACACGTCGGCGATGTCCAGGATGTCATAGCCCCGGTAGTGCAAATCGTTGCCGGTGCGGCCGACGGTGCACAGGGCGGTGTTGCCGGCCATGACGCCGGACAGTGCGACGGATTTCTTCGGCTTGGGGCCGGTGGCGGCTGGGGTGGTTTCGCTCATGTCGTCTCCTTGTGAACAGCGGGTAGTCGGTAGTTGGTAGCGGGTAGCTAGAACTTCCGCGCCGAAGGCGCGCAGGAAAGGGCTAAGCGCTACCCGCTACTGGCTACCCGCTTCTTTGAACAATGCATCCAGCTTCTGCTCGAAGGCGTGGTAGCCCAGGTGCTCGTACAGCTCCATGCGCGGCTGCATGGCCTCCACCACGTTCTTCTGGTGGCCGTCGCGACGGATGGCGCCGTACACGCCCAACGCCGCTTTCGCCATGGCGCGGAAGGCGGACAGGGGATAGAGCACCAGGCCCACGCCCACCTCGCGCAGCTCGTCCACGCTGAACAGCGGCGTGGCGCCGAACTCGGTGATGTTGGCGAGGATGGGCACCTTCACCGCCTGCGAGAAGGCCGCGTACTGGTCCAGCTGGGTCATGGCCTCGGGGAAAATCATGTCGGCACCGGCTTCGACGCAGGCGCAGGCCCGGTCGATGGCGGCCTGCAGGCCTTCGGCTTGAAGGGCATCGGTGCGGGCCATGATGACGAAATCACTGTCGATCTTCGCGTCCACCGCCGCCTTCACCCGGTCCACCATTTCCGCTTGCGAGACGATGGCCTTGCCGGGCCGGTGGCCGCAGCGCTTCTGCATGACCTGGTCCTCGATATGCACCGCCGCCACGCCGGCCCGGGTCAGCGCCCGCACGGCGCGGGCGATGTTGAAGGCGCCGCCCCAGCCGGTGTCGATGTCCACCAGCAAGGGCAGGCCGGTCACGTCGGTGATGCGGCGGGCGTCCACCAGCACGTCTTCCAGGGTGGTGATCCCTAAGTCGGGAATGCCGCAGGAACTGGCGGCGACGCCGCCGCCGGACAGGTAGATCGCCCGGAAGCCGGAATGCTCGGCCAGCAAAGCGGCATAGGCGTTGATGGCGCCGACCACCTGGAGGGGGCGTTCGGCGGCGACGGCGGCGCGGAATTTTGCGCCGGCGGAGGCGGGTTGGGTCATGTCATGTCCTCAATGGTCAAACCTGATTCCCCCCTTTTTTAAAGGGGGGCTAGGGGGGATTTCGCTGTGGCTAGCTGAACGACAACCGTTGCCAAATCCACCTCGATCCCCCTTTATGAAAGGGGGAAGAAAACCTCTCACTTGCCCACCGCCCTGCGGATTTCCTCCAGGGCGTTGGGATCGTCCAGGGTCGACAAATCACCCGTCTCGCGCCCTTCCGCCAGCGCCTGGATGGAACGGCGCAGCAGCTTGCCGGAGCGGGTCTTGGGCAGGGCGGTGACGAAGTGCAGCTTGTGTGGTTTGGCCACCGCGCCGAGCAGTTCCGCCACCTTGGCGATGCAGGATTTTTCCAGTTCGGCGCGGCCTTCCACGCTGGCGATCAGGGTCGGATCCTTCACCGTGCAGAAGCCCACCGGCACCTGGCCCTTGAGCTCATCGGCCAGGCCCACCACCGCCACCTCGGCGATGGCCGGATGGGCTTGCAGGGCTTCCTCGATCTCCCGCGTGCCGAGGCGGTGGCCGGCGGTGTTGATGACGTCGTCGGTGCGCCCCAGGATGAAAAAATAGCCGTCCTTGTCGCGCACGGCCCAGTCGGAGGAGGAGTACAGCAGTTCCTTCTCGAACTGGCCGAAGTAGCTGTTGATGAAGCGCTGGTCGTCGCCCCACACGGTGGTCAGGCAGCCCGGCGGCAGGGGCGGCACCACGGTGAGCACGCCCTTCTCGTCGGGGCCGCACTCGGCAACGGTCATCTCGTTCACCACCTTGATGTTGAAGCCGTAGGCGGGGAAGCCGGGGGAGCCGAAGCGGTTGGGCTTGAGTTCGACGCCGGGCAGATAGCTGAGCATGGCCCATCCGGTTTCCGTCTGCCAGTAGTGGTCCAGCACCGGCACGCCGAGGCCGTCGCTGATCCAGCGCGAGGTCGGTTCGTCGAGGGGTTCGCCGGCCAGGAAAAGGTAGCGCAGGCTCGACAGGTCGTACTTCTTCAGCCAGGCCGGGTCCTGCTTCTTCAGCACTCGGATGGCGGTGGGCGAGGAGAACATGGTGGTGACCTTGTGGTCCTGCACGATCTTCCACCACACGCCGGCATCGGGACGGATGGGCAGGCCCTCGTAGACGATGGTGGTCATGCCGTGGATCAGCGGCCCGTAGATGATGTAGCTGTGGCCCACCACCCAGCCGATGTCCGAGGTCGTGAACATGGTCTCGCCGGGATTGGCGTTGTAGACGTACTTCATGGTCGCGGCCAGGGCCACGGCGTAACCGCCCACGTCGCGCTGCACGCCCTTCGGCTTGCCGGTGGTGCCGCTGGTGTAGAGGATGTAGCTGGGCTCGTTGGCTTCCAGCCAGGTCACCGGCACCTCGGCATCCCGGAACTCGTCGCGCAGATCCCAGTAGTCTTCATCGCGGCCGGGAACGCGACGCATGTCCGGGTCCAGGCCGCGGTCGACGATGAGCACCTTGGCGGGCGGGAATTTGGCTTCCTTGATGGCCTCGTCCACCAGGTGCTTGTAGGGCACGGCCTTGCCGCCGCGCATGCCGGCGTCGGCGCAGATCAAGAGGCAGGGCTTGGCGTCGTCGATGCGCAGGGCCAGATTGTGGGCGGCGAAGCCACCGAACACCACCGAGTGGATCGCCCCCAGGCGGGCGCAGGCCAGCACGCAGAAGATGGACTCGGCGATCATCGGCATGTAGATCACCACCCGCTCGCCCTTCTTCACCCCCAGGCTTTGCAGCACGGCAGCGCAGCGGTTTACCTCCTGGTGCAGTTCGGCGTAGGTGTATTGCTTCTCCTCGCCGGTTTCCGTGGAGAGATAGATCAGTGCGGGCTGCCCGGCGCGGCCGGCCAAATGGCGGTCCACCGCGTTGTGGCAGAGGTTGGTCTCGCCCCCGACGAACCATTGGCGGAACGGCGGCTTGCTGTAATCCAGGATTTTTTCCGGCGGGCGGTTCCAGTCGATCAAGGCGGCCTGCTCGCCCCAGAAGGCTTCGGGCGCGTCGATGGAACGGCGGTAAAACGCTTCATAGTTCATCGGTCGTCTCCTCCGGATGGTTCCGGTTTGTCATGAACGCGCATTGTGCGCTGCGGGGTGGATTTTGTAATAGATGTCATGACCAAGACATAAGCTGCATTAAATCTGAGCATTAAAGTTGGGTATTTCCTCACGGGCTCCGAATTATTTTGCGTCCCCTATCAAGTCCGGATTCATCGCGCCGTAATACACTGCAACAAGCCCGCGCCGGCCCGACGCGGAATCGAGGGTGGTTCTGACGCCCCAGCCGATCGGGCTTCTTTCCAAACGATGGCGGGCACATGGAGGTTTAATGCCGTTGTTGTCGATTCGCAGTGCGTTCCAGCGCATGGCCGTCGTTCTCGGCCTGCTGCTGGCCGTGACGCCGTGCGCACCAGGGTGGGCGGAGGAGCTACCCCAGGCGCGGGACATCCGTATCGGCGTCCTTGCGAACCGCGGGCATGCCTATGCCCTGAAGGAGTGGACCGCGCACGGCGCCTACCTGAACGCCCGCCTGCACCCGCTCCGCTTCAGCATCGTGCCCTTGTCGTTTTCCGAACTGACCGGCGCGGTCCAGCGCCGGGAAGTTGATTTGGTCATCACCAACAGCGGCCATTACACCGAACTCGAACTCTCCGGCAACATCAGCCGTATAGCCACCCGGCTGATGGCTTCGCCGGACGGCCCTTTGGATCAGTTTGGCGGCGTAGCGATCGCCCGGATCGATCGTGCCGGCCTCAATCGGTACACCGATTTGCGCGGACTGCGCGTCATGATTCCCGACAAATCCAGCCTGGGTGGCTGGCAGGTGCATCTGCGCGAAGCTCTGGAACAAGGCTTGGACCTTGCCAAGGGGGTCAACCTGATCACCACCGGTAACCATGAAAAAGTGGTCGAGGGTGTGCTCTCGGGTGCAGCCGATGCGGGCCTGGTGCGCACCGACCTGATCGAATCCATGGCACGCGAGGGACGTCTCAATCCGGCACGCCTGCACATCATCAATCAACGCCACACTCCCGGTTTCCCCTACCAGATCAGCACCAGGCTCTACCCCGAATGGCCGCTAGCACGCGTAACCGGCGTTCCCGATAGGCTCGCCAAGGACGTGCTCGTCGCCCTGTTGGCCATGCAACCGGACGACCCCGCCGCGAAGGCGGCCGGCATTCACGGCTGGACGCTGCCGCAGAACTACCAGCGTATCAACGACCTGTTCCGCGAAGCCCGGCTCGGCCCCTATGCCCAATTGCCGATCACCGCAACCGACCTGCTGGCGCTGTACGGGCGTGTGCTGGCCGCGATCGTCCTCGTCGTCATCCTGTTGCTCGCCGGGATGATCTGGTACGTGAGCAGCGTCAACGTGTCGCTCAAGCGGGAGATCCGCCGCCGCATCGAGGCGGAACACAGTCTTGAGGAAAGCGACAGCCGCTTCAGGGACATGGCCAACACCCTGCCAAGCCTGATCTGGCTCGCCGGCCCCGACAAGCGTTGCACCTTCTTCAACCGGGCCTGGCTGACCTTCACCGGCCGCACCCTGGAGCAGGAGATGGGAGACGGCTGGACCATCGGCGTGCATCCCGACGATCTCCAGGCTTGCCTGCAAACCTACACCGACTCCTTCGACGCCCGCCTGCCCTTCGAGATGAAATACCGCCTGCGCCATGCCAGCGGGGAATACCGCTGGATCGTGGACTCCGGCACCCCGCGCTACGGACCGGAAGGGGAATTCCGCGGCTACTTCGGACACTGCCTCGACATCACCGAAATGCAGCGCCTGACGGAAGCCCTGGAGGAAGGCCGCGAACGATACGCCGTGGCTCAGCGCGCCGCCCGCATCGCCAGCCTGGACTGGAACGTGGAGACCAACCTGCCGCAGTGGTCCGACGAAATCGACGCCATGCTCGGCTACCCCGCCGGCGGTTTCCCGCGCACCCTGGAAGCCTTCCTCGACCGCGTCCATCCCGAAGACCGGGCCGCCGTGCAGCACGCCATGCAGGCCGCCGTGCGGCAAGAGCGCATCTACGCCATCGAGCACCGCATCCTGCTGCCCGACGGCGGCGTGCGCTGGCTGGCCGAGGTGGGCGATGTGGTGCGTGACGAACACAACCGCGCGGTGCGCATGGTCGGCATCGTCCAGGACGTCACCGACCGCCGGCAAGCCGAGGAAGCCCTGCGCCAGAGCAACGACAGGCTCACGCAATCCCTCGATGCCCTGCGCCTGCACACGCGCGACCTCACCCGCATCAACGAAATGAACGAGCTCCTGCAAAGCTGCCTGCGGGAAGAGGAAATCCACCGCGTCTTCGGGCAGATGGCGCAAACCCTGGCCCTCGGCAGTGGTGGCATGCTCGCCCTCTCGCGCCCACCCGGCCGCGGCCTGCAGAGCGTCGCCACCTGGGGCGACGCCGACGGCATGGACCCCCTGTTCACCCAGGACGACTGCTGGGGCATCCGCCGCGGGCATGCCTACGAACCCGCCCTCGCCGGCGGCGTTCAGTGCACCCATTACCAGGCCAAGGCGGATCTGCGCAGCCTATGCCAACCCCTCAACATCCAGGGCGAAACCCTGGGCCTGCTCAGCATCCTCTCCCCCGCCGACTGCGACGAACCCGAGTGGCTGCGCATCCGCCAACTCAGCGTCACGCTCGCCGAAGCCCTCAAGCTCGCCCTGTCCAACATCCGCCTGCGCGAAGCCTTGCGCGAGCAGGCCACGCGCGACCCCCTCACCGGCCTGTTCAACCGCCGCTACCTCGACGAAACCCTGCCGCGCGAACTGCATGCCTGCCTACGCGAGGACCAGCCATTGGCCATCGCAATCCTCGATATCGATCACTTCAAGCGCTACAACGACACCTGGGGCCACGAGGCCGGCGACCAGGTGCTCATCGAGGTCTCCCGCATCCTGCGCGAACACCTGCGCGCCTCCGACATCGCCTGCCGCTACGGTGGCGAGGAACTGGTCGCCGTCATGCCGCGCGCCGAACTGCACGAAGCCCGCGAGCGCCTGTCGCGCATCGCCAACCTGGTGCGCGACGCGGAGATCCACATCCACGACCGCCCCCTGCCCGCCGTCACCTTCTCCGCCGGCATCGCCCTCGCCCCCCTGCACGGCGACGACGCCGAAACCCTCATGCGCGCCGCCGACCTGGCCCTCTACGCCGCGAAACAGGCGGGACGCGACCGGCTGTTCACGGTCGGCGAGGGTGGGTGACTCCGGCCACATCGAGGCCGCCCCTGTTTTGTCCGGCCTGAACGGGCCGTCGTGCGCCGCCACCCGCACCTCACGAGGCGTCACTTCATCGCATGGGGTTCCTCATGAGCGCGGCCTCATGGACAATTCATGACCTTGACCCATGACAGGAAACCGTCGGCATGCTTTTGATGATCGACAACTACGATTCCTTCACCTACAACCTGGTGCAGTACTTCGGGGAACTGGGCGAGGACGTGCGGGTGCACCGCAATGACGAAATCACCGTGGAGCAGATCGAGGCCTTGCAACCGGCGCGCATCGTCGTCTCGCCCGGGCCGTGCACGCCGAACGAGGCAGGCGTGTCGGTGCCGGTGATTCATGCCTTTGCCGGCCGCGTGCCGATCCTGGGCGTCTGCCTGGGCCACCAGAGCATCGGCCAGGCCTTCGGCGGCCGCATCGTCCACGCCAGGGAACTCATGCACGGCAAGACTTCGCCGATCCATCACGCCGACAAGGGGGTGTTCCGCGGCCTGCCCAATCCGTTCACGGCGACCCGCTACCACTCCCTGGTGATCGAGCGCGACACCCTGCCCGACTGCCTGGAGATCACCGCCTGGACCGAGGATGGCGAGATCATGGGGGTGCGCCACAAGTCGCTGGCGGTGGAAGGCGTGCAGTTCCACCCCGAATCCATCCTGACCGAACACGGCCATCAATTACTGAAGAATTTTCTGGAGGAGTCCCGCAGATGAGCGCCACCCTGAAACCCCAGGACGCCCTGAACCGTATCATCGAGCATCGCGAGATCTTCCACGACGAGATGCTCGGCCTGATGCGCCAGATCATGACCGGGGAGATGAGCCCGGTGCTGATCGCCGCGCTCATCACCGGCCTGCGCGTGAAGAAGGAGACCATCGGCGAGATCAGCGCTGCCGCCACGGTGATGCGCGAATTCGCCACCAAGGTGCCGGTGCGCGATACCTTCCATCTGGTCGATACCTGCGGCACCGGCGGCGACGCCGCCCACACCTTCAACATTTCCACCGCCGCCGCCTTCGTGGCGGCCGCGGCCGGCGCGCGCGTGGCCAAGCACGGCGGGCGTTCGGTGTCGTCGAAGTCGGGCAGCGCCGACGTGCTGGAGGCCCTCGGCGTCAACATCAACATGACGCCGGAGCAGGTGGCCCGCTGCATCGAGGACGTCGGCGTGGGCTTCATGTTCGCCCCCAACTTCCACGGCGCCATGAAGCATGCCGCGCCGGTGCGCCGCGAACTCGGCGTGCGCACCCTGTTCAACATTCTCGGGCCGCTCACCAACCCGGCCGGCGCGCCCAACCAGGTGATGGGGGTGTTCCACCCCGACCTGGTGGGCATCCAGGTGCGCGTGCTGCAGCGCCTGGGCAGCGAGCGGGTGCTGATCGTGCACGGCCGCGAGGGCCTCGACGAGATCTCGATTTCCGGCGAGACCCTGGTGGGCGAGCTGCGCGACGGCGAAATCCGCGAATACGTGCTGCACCCGGCGCAATTCGGCCTGCAAACCCACGACATCGCCAGCCTGCGGGTGGACACCGTGGAGGAATCGAAGGAGCGCGTGCTGCGTGCCCTGGACGACACGCCGGGACCGGAACGCGACATCGTCGCCCTCAACGCCGGTGCCGCCATCTACGCGGCGGGCGTGGCGGACAGTCTTACGAACGGGGTGGAACGGGCGCGCACCGTGCTGGCTTCCGGCTCCGCCCTGGCCAAGCTGGCGGAACTGGCGGCCTACAAGGTCGAGTAGCGGAGAAGCTGGCGCCCACGGCAGGAATCGAACCTGCGACCCTCCCCTTAGGAGTAGGCATAAATCAGGATTTCTCGGCGTTGATTGATGACCCGATAAGAACCGAAGATGCCCATAAATACTGGCTTATGTGGTGATTCTGTAGCTTTGTAGTTTTCCGCTACATTCCCGAGTGTTGCTATAATTTGCCTACACAGTGCCTACATGACGAGGTGGGACGATGGGCAAGCGGGACAATTTCACGGCTGACAGGGTGGCAAGTTTCCGGTGCGAAGCGGGCAGGCAGCAAAGCATCTACTGGGACGGCAAGACGCCCGGCTTGGGGCTGAGAGTGACCGCCAAGGGCGCGAAGTCCTACATCTTCGAGACCCGCCTGCACGGCAAGACCCTGCGCATGACCGTAGGCGACGTTCGAACCTGGGCTATCGGCAAGGCACAGGCCGAGGCCACCAGGCTGAAGGCCCTGACCGACCAGGGCATCGACCCGCGACAGATACTCAAGGAACAGGCCGCCGCAATCGAGGCCAAGCGGGCAGAGCAGCGTCGCCAGGATGTGACCGTGGGGGAAGCCTGGGCCATCTACCTTGACGCCCGTAAGGTGAAATGGAGCCCCCGCCACCTATGGAACCTTGAGACCCTGGCGAAGGAGGGCGGCCAGCCTCGCAGCCGTGGCCGCAAGCCCACCGACCCCATGACCACCAGGTCTGGCCCACTCTACCCCCTCCTGGCCCTGAGGCTGCCCGAACTGGACGCCGACGCCGTGGGGAAGTGGCTCGACAAGGAAATCAAGCGTGGACCGGGTCAAGCCGACCAGGCCTATCGCGCGCTCAAGGCCTTCATTGGCTGGTGTGCCGAGCACAAGGAATACGGGCCGGCCACTCATGCCAATGCCTGCACCACCAAGGAAGTACGGGAGAAAGCCCCCACCATCGGCGCGAAGAAGAATGACAGCCTGCAACGCGAGCAGTTGCGCTCCTGGTTCGAGGCCGTGAAGCGCATCAACAACCCCGTGATTTCCGCCTATTTGCAAGGGCTCTTGTTGACAGGGGCGCGCCGGGAGGAGTTGGCAAGCCTTACCTGGGACGGACTGGACTTCCAATGGCGTAGCTTGACCATCCATGACAAGGTGGAAGGGGAGCGCACCATTCCGCTGACCCCCTATCTGGCATCCTTGTTGGCCACCCTGCCGCGTCGCAAGGACAAGAGCGGTAAGCCCCTGCCCTGGGTATTCAGCAGCCCCACCGCCGCGAATGGCCGCATCCAGGAGCCGCGCATCCAGCATGTGAAAGCCCTTGCCGCCGCCGGCCTGCCGCATGTGTCCCTGCATGGCCTGCGCCGGAGCTTCGGCAGTCTGACCGAGTGGGTGGAATGCCCCGTTGGCATCGTGGCACAAATCATGGGTCACAAGCCTAGCGCCCTGGCAGAGAAGCACTATCGGGAGCGCCCCCTGGACCTGTTGCGCATGTGGCATGACAAGATTGAAGCGTGGATGCTGGAGCAGGCGGGCATTGAGTTCCAGCCGGAGCAGGCGAAGCCCGGTTTGCGGGTGGTGGCCTGACAGAGTAAGCGCCAGACTAGGCCGACGGGCCGAAAAGCGGGATACCTTCGCCTGCCTGTCTGGTGCCCCTTATCGAAGGAGGCACTGGAAGGAGTGCGCATGTCGAAACGGATAAATAGCGCCGCACGCCAAGGCCCGCAAACCGTCGCCAATGACCCCGATGTCGCCGGGGTGGCGGAACTTGTCTATACCGGGGAGCCTATCAATTGGGACTACTGGGCAGGCCGCCACAATATCAGCCCAGACCAAGCGGCAAGGCTGGCGTATTGCATCGACCCTATCCGCTGGCCCGACGAACAACATGCACAGGGCGCATGGTCCGATGACCTGCGCGTCAAGGTTTGTGCGCTGACTGAATGGCTGGCCGAGCGTAGGCCATCATGGACACTTGACGGGCTTGTTGTTGCGCTGGGCGATTCTTTCGCACCCCACACGATGAACCAGGCAACAGGCCCAATGCTGGCCGCCATCTATGTCCAGCAGTCCGAGGAAAAGCGGAAGGCTGGCCGTTACACCCTGGAAGAAGCCGCGCAACGACTGGAAGCGGAGGCGGGCGAACGTGCCGACGCGATGCTGAAGAAGCTGATGGCTGCCGCAAAGCGTGGTGACCTGCCGGTCTATGGGCCAGGGGAGAATGCCCGCTATCTGTACGGCCCAGGCCATGCTTCACACGCAAGGGAGGACTACGAGGAAGCCCGCTGGAACCAGCTTAACGACTGGCTGGGCAAGGAAGAGCCCTACATCAAATACAAGTTTCCAGACCCAAGCGCAAAGTCTGCACAAGTGGTCAACAAGCCAACCAGCAGCAAGCCCGGGAACGATTGGAAGGAAGAATGCCGCAAGATTGCGGATGAGTTGGATGCGCAGGACGCGAAAGCCGGGGCATGGTCAAGCAATGTCGACATGTCTGGGCGGGTGGCACGGGAGGCAATTAAGCGGTGTATCACCGGTCCGAATGGGCAATTGACCGCCGCAAATATTTTGCGAGAGGCCCTACAGGGTGGGCGATGGACGAGGAAGCGCAGCAAGCCAACAGAATAGGCGACCGGGAAATCCGGGAAATGTCATTCCGGTGAGTTTCCCCGTATTCATTAAACAGCCTGAAAGCCAGTAACCACGCGGGTTTTCTGGCTTTCTTGTCTGCGTTTGCCGGGGAATTTTCCCGGCACTTAATTGGTAACACCCTCAACGACTTGGAAGGTGTTAACCATGACAGCATCACAAATCACCACCCCCCCTGGTCTTGCCAGGCTGGCAGGTAATCGGGACTACATCACCCTCCGCGAACTCGCCCAGGTCTTGTGCAAGGCCGAACAGACTTTGCGGAAGCTCCATTGCACACGGGGCGAGGTCTACGGCATCAGGCTTTCTAAAGTAGGAGGCCGCCTACTGGCGCCGGTGGCCGAGACTGCCGAGCTTCTGAATGGAAGCCGGAAATGACTGCGCCCGCAGACAACCTTGGACGAGGTGGCGGGCGCGGGGTGGAACCGGAACAGGGTGAACTGTTCGAGAGGGTTCTGAACGCATCATACCCTAGCCCGGACAGCCTGGCGGGGCGTGTCCTGGCTGTTCTGCTGAAAGGCCGACGCCTCAGGCAGCTGGAGTGGTTGGAAAACTCGTGGCGACTGTCCGCCAGCATCCAGGAACTGAAGTACCTGGGCTGGCCTGTAATCTCAGTGCCCGTACAGATACCCGGCAGGAAGCGGCCTGTTGCCGAGTACTGCCTGCCGCGCTGGGCGCTACGCGAGGCGGGAGCGCACCATGGATAGCCTCGCCCGCGCCCGGGACGCCCTGCGATGCCTTGACCCTGGTTGCAGCCGCGAGGAATGGGTCAGGGCCGGAATGGCCGCCAAGGCCGCCGGTCTGAGCCTGGACGACTTCACGGCCTGGAGCAGTCAGGCCGCGAACTTCGGCGGTGAGCGGGATTGCGCAACGGTCTGGCGTTCGTTTTCCGATGGTCCAGTGAAGGCTGGGACACTGTTCAGCATGGCTTTCGCTGCAGGTTGGAAAGACCCGACGAAAACGACGCGCAGAAACGGCCATAGAGCGCCGCAAATCGCCCGGCCCATACCGAACCCTATCCACCGCGACAAAACCCCGCCACGGGCCACTATGACGGCCCTGGGCCTATGGGAACGGTTCGAGCCCGCCACCGAGGCCCACGGGTACATCCGCGCCAAGCGTGGCCGCCCGGATGGCCTGCGCGTGGTGCCTGCGGACGAAGCCCTGAGCATCGCCGGGCAGCGAGTGGCGGGCTGGCTGGTGGTGCCGGCTTGGTCTCTGTCCGGTGAACTGCGCACCCTGCAATTCATACCGCCGCCGGGCCAGGGCAAGAAGCTGAACCTACCCGGTGCGTCCTTCGAGGACGGCTTGTTCGTGGTGGGGGACCTGGCAGAGTCCGGCCGCATCTCCATCGTGGAGGGCATCGGCCAGGCCTGGGCTTGCTGGAGCGCCACGGGTTGCGCTGCCGTGTTGTGCTTCGGGGCTGGACGCACGGCGACGGTGGCGGACATCCTGCGCCGCGCCTATCCAGACCGCCGCATGATTCTGGTGCCCGACCGGGGCAAGGAAGCCCAGGCCGCAAGCATTGCCCGAGCAGTACGCGGTGAGTGGGTGGAACTACCCCAGGACAAGCCCACCAACTACGACGCCAACGACTACGCCTTGGAGCATGGCGCGGAGGAACTGGCCGAACTGCTGTGCCAGGCCAAGACGCTGCCCATGCGTTACCGCCTGCTGGGCGCATCGGAGTTGATGAACCTGCCGCCCCTGCGCTGGCTGGTGCGTGGCGTGCTACCCGCGCAAGGTCTCGCCGCGCTGTATGGGGCGAGTGGCAGCGGCAAGAGCTTCCTGGCCCTGGACCTGTGCGCAGCCGTGGCCGCCGGAAAAGAATGGTTCGACTGCCGGGTAAGCCGTGCCACCGTGGCCTATGTGGCACTGGAGGGCGAGGCCGGATTCGCGCAACGTGTGCAGGCATGGCAACTGCACCAGGGGCATGACCTGCCTATCGGTTTGCACTTTGTCATGCAGCCCTTCGACCTGCGCAGTCTGGAGGACGTGGACGAGATGGCCGAGGCCGTGGTGGCTTCGGGAGGTGCCGGTGGCCTGCTGGTTATCGACACCCTGAACCGGGCCGCGCCGGGCATGGACGAGAACTCCAGCGTGGACATGGGACTGCTGGTTGCCGCCGCCAAGGCCTTGCAAGCGAAGCTGGGCGGGGTGGTGCTGTTAATTCACCACTCCGGGAAGGACCAGGCCAAGGGACTGCGCGGGCATTCCAGCCTGCACGCCGCCCTGGATGCCGCCATCGAGGTGACCCGCGTTGATGACCGCCGCGACTGGCGCATCGCCAAGGCCAAGGACGGCAACGACGGCGAGGCCTACCCCTTCCGGCTGGCGGTGGTGGACATCGGCCTGGATGACGACGGCGAACCTGTCACATCCTGCGTGGTGGAACCCGACACAGGCCCCGCCGAGTTTCGCCGGGTGCTGCCGCCCAAGTCCGGCAATCAGCGGGTGGCCTGGGACGCCCTGGGCGAGATGTTGCGCCAGGCCGGGGATGCACGCCCCAAGGACGCCCCCGAAACCCTGCCATTGAACCGGCCCGCCGTGACACTGGACGCCGCCATAGACCGCATCCGCGAACAACTTGCGGAGGTGGAACCCAAGCGCAAGACCGAACGCGCCAAGCAGGCTTTGACGGGGCTCCAGGGAAAGGGGCTGATTGCCGTGGACCGGGGGTTCGTATGGGTGCGCTGAAACCTTCCCGCGATTCCCGCCACGGGAAGATTCGGGAACTGCCGGGTTTTCCCGCGATTCCCGCCGCCCCTATAAGGGGCGGGAAACGGCGGGAAGGGAAATTCCGGGCATGGCTGCATCGCCTGGTGCTGGTGTTTGCCAGCCTTGGCGCTTACTTCTGAGAGGTGGAACGATGATTGACGGACAGATAGGCGGGAAGCTCTACGGCAAGCCCGCGCAACGGGTAGGGCAGAGCGGCAAGCCCTTTGTCACGGCCAAGGTGCGCACTCCGACCGCTGACGGCGACGCGCTGTTCGTGAACGTGATTGCCTTCGACAAGGGGGTGTGCGCTGTCCTTCTGGCGCTCCAGGAAGGGGACAGCGTGAGCCTGTCCGGGGTGCTGACGCCGAAGGTCTGGAGCCACAACGGCGAGGCCCGCGCCGCCCTGGACATGGTGGCCCATGCCGCATTGACCGCCTACCACGTCAACCGCAAGCGGCAGGCTGTGAAGGGTGAGCCGAAACCGCGACAGGACCCTGGGCCTGCGGGCCTGGATGATGGCCCCCCTTGGGAGGGCACGTAATGGCGGCGAAGAAGAAGTCCGATGGACCTAAGCTCCCTCCTGGACCGGTGAAAGGCCCGGCTGCCCTGAACATTTTGACCAAGCCCGGCGAGAGCAACGAGGCCGCCATTGCCAGACATGTGATGAATCCGGCGTTCAGCAACGTCCTTTCGATGAAAGCCTATGCCGCGCGCGAATGGGGCGCGGACAACTTGTACCTCGCCGAATTGGCTGAGGCACTCGAAGCCCAGGTAAAGGCCACCAAGGCGGGGAATCTGTCGCATGCGGAAGGTTTACTCGTGGCCCAGGCACATTCGCTGAACGCCATCTACAACGGACTCGCCCAGCGAGCTATGTTGAACTTCAACGAGTACCCCGATGCTGGAGAGAAATACTTGCGTTTGGCCTTGAAGGCGCAGAGTCAATGCCGGGCGACGTTGGAAACCCTGGCGAACATCAAGAACCCGCCGGTGGTCTATGCGCGGCAGGCGAACGTAACGACAGGCCCGCAGCAAGTGAACAACGGCGTTCCTGCGTGTGCGCGGGAAAACGGAATCGAGCAAAGCGAACTGTCAGAGGTGGGCCATGAGCTACTACCGGACGCCCGAGCATCGGGCAGCGAGTGCGGCACGGTGCCGACTGCATCGGCCGTGGGAGAAATCCACGGGGCCAAGGTCGGCAGAGGGAAA
Source organism: Betaproteobacteria bacterium (assembly GCA_016873935.1). Classification (GTDB taxonomy): domain Bacteria; phylum Pseudomonadota; class Gammaproteobacteria; order Burkholderiales; family Thiobacillaceae; genus PFJX01. Next base: position 32,043 of record VGVT01000025.1, read on the forward strand.
GGCTAAGGTGGCGCGGAATGCCTGGAAGGGAGGGGAGCGTCTAGTGTTGAGGTCGCTGGCGAAGGTGTTGAAGGCGCAACGTGATGCCTAGCCAGCAACGATTGCCTCAGCCTGTCAGGGGAGTATGGCTTCGTTGAAAAACTGTTCGGCCTTGTCGGGATCCAATTTTGATAATTTGCGATAGATTTCCATCACCTTGCTGGTCTGGCCATTTTTCTTGTAGGTGATGCCCAAGCCGTACCAAGCGTCAGCATCTTTCTGGTCGATACGCAAAGCCTGCTGAAAGGCCTCGATCGCCTTGGAGAATTGACCGGTCTCCACATAGGCAATTCCCAGGTTGTGCCAAGCTGATGATTCCTTCGGGTCGATGCGCACAGCTTGCTGGTAAGCCTCGATCGCCTTCGATGTTTGACTGGACTTGGAATAGGCTAAGCCCAGATAAAACCAAGAACCTGCATCATTTTGGTCTATACGCAATGCCTGTCGATAGGCCTCGATCGCCTTAGTGAGTTGACCCGAGTCTATATAGGCTTTGCCGAGCAGTTGCCACCAATCAGCCCTTTCCGGTTTGATGCGCACGGCCTGTTGATAGGCATCAATCGCATTCGTGAGTTGACCGGCGTCTTTATAGGCGTGGCCGAGGACGGCCCACTTATCGGCATTAGGGTCGATGCGTAGGTCTTGTTGATAGGCCTCGATCGCCTTCGTGAGTTGACCGGCTAACTCGTAGGTCAAGCCGAGGAGGAACCAGCCAAGAGCGTCATCCGGCTTGATGCGCAGGGCCTGTTCCTTGGCCTCGAACATCTTCGCGTCTTGACCGGTCTCTTCATAGGCGCGGCCGAGGTAGTTCCACGCTTCAGCACTCCTTGGTTGTGCTTCCGTCCAGCGTTGGGCGTGCCGAAGCAAGGCGGGCCAATCCTTTTTTTCCACCAGAGCGCCTGCCTTGTTCAACCATGCGGCTCCATCCTGTTCGGTTTGGGCTTGTGAGGCATGCCGCTCTGGCAAAGCCTTCACCCACTCCACTGGCACGGCGAAATTGAGTTGCTGCCCTTTGTCCAGATAGAAGGTCGGCAGACCGATCAAGCGGCCCTCGTCGTCGAACAGGCCGCCGCCGCTGGAACCTGGGGAGATTGGCGCGGTGGTCTGGATGTAGCGTCCGCCGTCCATCTCGCGCAGGCTGGAGACGATGCCTTCAGACAGGGTGAGTTCGAGTCCCCGTGGCGCGCCGATGACGTATACCCGCTGACCGACCTTCAGATTGCGGGTTGCGCCCAAGGTAGCGGGCATGGCGTTCAGCCCCGGCACGGTCAGGCTGCACACATCCCGGTCCCAGTCGCTGTGCCTGATTGTGGCTGGGTAGGTCTTGTTGCTGTAGTGGATCGAGTAGTCGAGGGCGCCTTTCAGAACATGGCAGTTGGTCGCCACTTCGCCACCCGGCAGGACGACGCCGCTGCCCTGGCTCTGCTTCTTGCCCTTGGCATCAGCGCCATACACAACGACCACGCTTGGGGATGCTTGCTCGAATATCTCGCTGGCCGTCTTGGCTTGGGCCTGGACAGCGAACACCGCAACGGCGAAGGAAATACAGACTCTGATGGAGACTCGCATAACTTACCCGTTCCCAGAAACGGTCTGGTAGCGACCAATTCTGAGCATAGTCACAAGTGACCACCTGGAGGGTGTAAGAATTTTTGTGTAAACGGTCCCCCGGCAGGAAACTGCCGCATTGCCAGGAGCGATGATGACCGTACTGAAGCACGATGTACCCCCCGAGCTGATAGATAGCCTGTTAGCGAATTACCGAAAGCCGGAAGACCTGATTGGCGAGAACGGGTTGCTCAAGCAACTCACCAAGCTGGTAGTCGAGAGGGCGCTGGAAGCCGAGATGGCCA
>VGVT01000026.1 GCA_016873935.1 Betaproteobacteria bacterium
TCACCTGACCCGCCCCCTTCCCCCTTCCCCCTTCCCCCTTCACCCTTCACCCTTCCCCCTTCACCCTTCACCCTTCACCCTTCACCCTTCACCCTTCACCCGCAATGCCCTACACCCCCGCTCCCGACCTGCTGCATCACCGCATCATCCTCGTCACCGGCGCCGGCCAGGGCCTGGGCCGCGCCGCCGCGCTGGCTTGCGCCCGCCACGGCGCCACGCTGATCCTGCTGGGACGCACGGTGGGCAAGCTGGAAAAGGTGTACGACGAGATCATCGCAGCCGGCGGCGCCCAGCCCGCGATCTTCCCCATGGACCTGGGCGCCGCCCGGGATGAGGATTTCCAGGCCATGGCCCAGGCCATCGGCGCGCAACTGGGCCGACTGGACGGTATCGCGCACTGCGCGGCGGCCTTCGAGGCGCTGCGGCCGCAGTCGCTGGAAAGCGTGGAGGAATGGCTCCGCCTGTTCCGCGTCAATGCCGCCGCGCCGGCCGCCATCAATCGCTGCTGCGCGCCCTTGCTGGAAGCCCGCGGCGACGCCTCGGTGGTCCTCGTCGGGGAGACGCACGGCCACACGCCGGCCGCCTACTGGGGCGGCTTCGCCGTCTCCAAGGCGGCGCTGGAGGCCTACTTCCGCGTGCAGGCCGACGAGTGGTCGGACAGGGGCCCGCGCATCAACCTGCTCATACCCGGCCCGGCGCGTTCCCCGCAGCGCGCGAAGACCCATCCCGGCGAGGACAAGTCCGCCCTGCCCGGCCCGGACGACCTGGCGGCGCGCTTCCTCTACCTGCTGGGGCCGGACAGCCGCGACGTGCGCGGCCAGGTCCTACATGGCGCCGCCGAACGCGACGAGACCTAGGAACCCGACTCGCAGGGTTTGCAAAAACGTCTTTGCAGGTAGGCGCTGAACTCCCCGGCCACTTCCGGGTGCTGCAGGGCGAATTCCACCGTGGCTTCCAGATAGCCCAACTTGCTGCCGCAGTCGTAGCGGGTGCCGGTGAACTCATAGGCCAGCACCTGCTGCTCCTTGAGCAGGGCGGCGATGGCGTCGGTGAGTTGCAGTTCGCCACCGGCGCCGCGCTCGATGTGGTGCAGGTGGTGAAAGATCTGCGGGGTCAGCACGTAGCGGCCGACCACCGCCAGGTTGGAGGGCGCCTCGGCCGGCTTCGGCTTCTCGACGATCTGGTTGACGCGGCTGACGCGATCGGCCATGGGCGAGGTGGCGACGATGCCGTAGGACCCGGTCTCTGTGGGGTCGACGTGCTGCACCCCGACCATGGAGCACTGGTAGTAGGTGTAGAGGTCGCACATCTGCTTGGTGGCGCCCGGTTCGCCGGCGATGAGGTCGTCGGCCAGCAGCACCGCGAAAGGCTCGTCGTTCACCGCCGGCTGCGCGCACAGCACCGCGTGGCCGAGGCCCAGGGCTTCTGCCTGGCGGATGTAAATGCAGTTGACGTTGATGGGCAGCATGGCGCGCAGTTCTTCCAGGGCGCGCAGCTTGCCGCGGGTTTCCAGTTCCACTTCCAGTTCGTAGGCCTTGTCGAAATGGTCGGCGATGGCCCGCTTGGTACGGCCGATGATGAAGATGAGATCGGTGATGCCGGCCGCCATGGCTTCTTCCGCCGCGTACTGGATCAGCGGCTTGTCGACGATCGGCAGCATTTCCTTCGGATTCGCCTTGGTGGCGGGCAGGAAGCGGGTGCCCATGCCGGCGGCCGGAAACACAGCCTTGGTGACGCGTTTCATGATTCGACAACTCCCTTCAGCAATTCCAATAGTTCGTCCTGATCGAGCACCTTAACGCCCAGTTCTTCCGCTTTCATTAATTTCGAGCCCGGCTCGGCCCCGGCGACGACGTAGTCGGTCTTCTTCGACACGCTGCCGGCCACCTTGCCGCCGAGGGCCTCGATCCGCGATTTGGCGGCCTCGCGCGACAGGTCCGGCAGTGTGCCGGTCAGCACGAAGGTCTTGCCGGCCAGCGGCAGGGCCTCGCGCGGAGCCGGCTCGCCATCCACCCAGGCCCCGGCATGTTGCAGCGCCAGGATGACAGCCTGGTTATGGCGTTCCTCCAGGAAGGCGCGGATGGACGCTGCGACCACCGGGCCGACGTCCGCGACGGACTGCAGCGCCGTCTCGTCGGCGGCGAGCAAATCCGCCATGCGGCCGAAATGGCGGGCCAGATCCTTCGCCGTCTGCTCACCGACGTGGCGGATGCCGAGGGCGTGGATGCAGCGGGCGAGCGGCCGGCCACGGCTGTCCTGGATGGCCTGGATCAGGTTGTCCGCCGACTTGTCGGCCATGCGTTCCAGCCCGGCCACCTGCTCGCGGGTGAGTGAGTAAAGATCGGCGGGAGTGGCCACCAGCCCCCTGTCCACCAATTGGTCGACCAGCTTGTCGCCCAGGCCCTCGATGTCCATGGCGCGGCGCGAGGCGAAATGCAGGATGGCCTGCTTGCGCTGAGCCGGGCAGGCGAGGCCGTTCGTGCAGCGCGCCGCCGCCTCGCCTTCCAGGCGCAGCACCGGGGCGCCACACTCCGGACAGGTGTCGCGCATGCGGAAGGGCTCGTGCAGGGGCGTGAGCAGGTCGCGCAGCGGCCGCCGCTCCAGCACCACGCCCACCACCTCGGGAATGACGTCGCCGGCCCGCCGCACGATGACCGTGTCGCCGACGCGCACGTCCTTGCGGCGCACCTCGTCCTCGTTGTGCAAGGTGGCGTTGGTGACGGTGACGCCGCCGACGAAGACGGGCTTCAGGCGGGCCACCGGAGTGAGGGCACCGGTGCGGCCGACCTGCACGTCGATGGCCTCCACCGTGGTCAGTTCCTCTTGGGCGGGATATTTGTGGGCGATGGCGAAGCGCGGTGCGCGCGCGACGTAGCCGAGGACCTCCTGGTCCGCCAGGCGGTTGACCTTGTACACCGCGCCGTCGATGTCGTAGGGCAGGGCCGCCCGGCCGGCGCCGAGCTTCTCGAAGAAGGCGATGAGCCCGCGCACGCCGCGCGCCGTGTCGCGCTGGGCGGCCACGGGAAAACGCAGATCGGCCAGCCAAGCCATGATGCCGCCGTGCGTTGCCGGCAAGTCCGCGCCCTCCACCTGGCCGACCCCATAGGCGAAGAAGGACAGGCGGCGCCGGGCGGTGACGCGGGAATCGAGCTGGCGCAGGCTGCCGGCGGCAGCGTTGCGCGGATTGGCGAAGGTCTTCTCGCCGCGATCGCGGGCCTGCGCGTTCAGCCGCTCGAAATCGCGGCGCAGCATGAGGACCTCGCCGCGCACCTCCAGCACACGCGGCGGGCGATCGCCGAGCAGGCGCATGGGAATGGCGCGCACGGTGCGCAGGTTGGCGGAGACATCCTCCCCGGTATAGCCGTCACCGCGCGTGGCGCCGCGCGCGAACAGGCCGTCCTCGTAGCGCAGGGTGATGGCGAGGCCGTCGAACTTGGGCTCGACGGCGTATTCGACCTCCTCGTCCGGGCGTCCCAGGCCCTCGCGCACGCGCCGGTCGAAGGCCGCCACCTCCGCCTCGGAAAAGGCGTTGTTGAGGGACAGCATGGGCAGCGCGTGGGCGACCTGGGCAAAGTCCTGCAGGGGAGGCGCGCCCACCCGCTGGGTGGGGGAATCGGGAGTGCGCAGTTCCGGGTAACGGGTCTCCAGCTCCTGGAGTTCCCGCAGCAGGCGGTCGTACTCGCTGTCGGGAATGGAGGGAGCGTCGAGGACGTAGTAGCGGTAGTTGGCTTCGTCGATCAGGGCGCGGAGCTCACGGGCGCGCTGTTCCGCCTCGCGCCTCACCCCTCACGCCTCACACGAACAGCCTGAGCGCCCGCTCGCCGCCGGCGGGGATGCCACGCGCCTCCATGCGCGCATAGAACTGCGTCAGACGGGCGCGGTCGCGGCTCAGGCTGTCCTCGCTCACCGGCCGGCTGTTGTCGGCGACCAGGCGGCCCTCCAGACGCCAGGCCAGATCAAAACCCAGCCGGGTCATGCGGTCGAACACGGCGAGGCCATCCGCCACCCGCGGCACGTCGAACAGCAGGGTGACGCCGTGCGTGGTGAGGCCGCGGCCGTCGCGCGGGAACGGCTCTTCTTCCTGGTTCGCCAGGATGAACAGGGTATGGCCGAACTCGTCCTTGGCGTGGAAGGTGCCGTCCGCCTCCAGGCTGAGGCGGGCCTCCTGCGCCAGGCTGTGCATGGCTTCACTGGTAAAGGGCCGGCTTTCGGCGGAAATCACGTTGAGGCCGATGAGCACGTCGACGTCCATGCAGAACAGGTCGAGGTCGCGCGCCAGCTTGAGGGCGCCTTCCTTGTCGGCGCAGGTCACCGCGCCGCCCTGCTCGGCGGCGAACTCGTAGAGCGCACGGCAGAAGGCTTCGAGCTGGTCGAGCGATACGGCGCCGCCGCGGTCGGCGAGTTGCAGGCCGAATTCGGCCACGCCATAGACACTGTGCGGATGGCCGCTCAAGGCTTCCCAGCCAGCCTCCGGCTTCTCGCCGAAGGCGCGGATCGGCTTGCCGATGCGGCGCAGGGTGGCGAGCAGGGTGCCGAAATTGGCCGCCTGTGGCGCGGCGAACTTGACGCGGGCGATGTATTCGATGGCGGCATCCAGGGGGCTGGCCTTGCGCGGCGCGGCTTCCTCGGCGGCGGGCACGGCCGCGGGAGCGACGGCGGCGGCAGCCCGTGGCGCGGGAGCGGGTTCGAGCCTGACGACCGGCGCCGCAGGCGGGGGCGGCGGCACCGACTCCGGTTCCCGCGCGGGGGGCGCCGCCTTGGCCGGGGCTTCCGTATGGGTGACGGCGGAGCGCGGCGGCTCCGGTTCGGGCGCCGGCGACACGGCGGCCGTATCCGGCTCATCCAGGAAAGACTTGGCAAGGCGGGCCGGATCGCGCACCGGCTCGGGCAGCGCCGCCTCCGCCTGGGCCACGGCGTGGCGCGCCTCGGGCGCCGTCTCGGTGTCGTCGCTCAGCTGGATACCGCTGTTCGCGCCGGTTCGCGCATCCTCCAGCACCGACTCGCCGAGCATGATGTCTTCCCGCTTGTGCGAGAACATGCGGTCGGCCTCCCGGCGGAACTTGCGTTCCTGCAGGATGTTGTAGAGGACGATGATGGCGATCAGGCTGACGCCGACGATGGCCAGGACGATCTGCAGCGTCGTCATCATGGGCGTTTAACCTCCGTGGGGGGCGCGATGCCGGATTCCATGACATGGAAGAATACTTCGTTGCCGCGCACCATGCCGAGTTCGAAGCGCGCCCGCTCGTCGAGGGCGTCATAGCCGGAATGCAGGTCGCGTGCCTCCGCCGCGAGCTGGATGTTGCGCGTCTCCAGGGCCTGGTTGGCAGCCTTCTGAGCCTCGATCTCGCGTTCCAGTTCCCAAACCCTCAGCCAGCTGCCCTTGCCCAGCCAAAGCGGGTATTGCAGCAACACGATCAACACGGCCAGGGTCCAGGCAAGCCCGCGCATCTCATCTCAATTGATAAAAGGCATCCCGGCCGGGATAGCGCGCGCGTTCACCCAGTTCCTCCTCGATGCGCAGCAACTGGTTGTACTTGGCGATGCGGTCGGAGCGCGACAGCGAGCCGGTCTTGATCTGCAGGGCGTTGCTGCCCACCGCCAGGTCGGCGATGAAGGCGTCCTCGGTCTCGCCGGAGCGGTGCGAAATGACGGAGGTCCAGCCGGCGCGCTTGGCGGTCTCGATGGCGTCGAAGGTTTCCGACAGGGTGCCGATCTGGTTGACCTTGATGAGGATGGAGTTGGCCACGTTTTTCGCGATGCCTTCGCGCAGGATCCTGGCGTTGGTGACGAACAGGTCGTCGCCCACCAGTTGCACCTTCTTGCCCAGCTTGGCGTTCTGCAGGGCCCAGCCGTCCCAGTCGTTTTCGGCGCAGCCATCCTCGATGCTGACGATGGGGTACTTGTCCACCCAGGCGCCGAGATAGTCGACGAACTCGGCGGAGGTGAGCTTCAGGCCCTCGGACTCCAGCACGTAGCGGCCGTCCTTGTAGAACTCGCTGGAGGCGCAATCCAGGCCGATGAGCACGTCGCCGCCCGGCGTGTAGCCGGCGGCGGCGATGGCGTCCATGATGAACTTCAGGGCTTCCTCGTTGGACTTGAAGTTGGGCGCGAAACCGCCCTCGTCACCGACCGTGGTGGGATGGCCGGACTTGTCGAGAAGCTTCTTCAGGCCGTGGAACACCTCGGCGCCCATGCGCAGGGCCTCGCGGAAGGACCCGGCGCCGGCCGGGATGACCATGAATTCCTGCATGTCGACGCTGTTGTTGGCGTGCGCGCCGCCGTTGACGATGTTCATCATCGGCACCGGCAGGTGCATCGGCCCGGCGCCACCCAGGTAGCGGTACAGGGGCAGGCGCACGTCCTCGGCGGCGGCGCGGGCTGCGGCCAGGGAGACCGCCAGGATGGCGTTGGCGCCCAGGCGGGACTTGTTCTCGGTGCCGTCCAGATCGATCATGGTCTGGTCGAGCAGGTGCTGTTCCTCGACGTCCAGGCCGAGGATGGCCTCGGCGATCTCGGTGTTCACGTGTTCCACGGCGGTGAGCACGCCCTTGCCCAGGTAGCGGGTCTTGTCGCCGTCACGCAGTTCGATGGCCTCGCGGCTGCCGGTGGAGGCGCCGGAGGGCACGGCGGCGCGGCCCAGCACGCCGGATTCGAGAAGCACGTCGGCTTCGACGGTGGGGTTACCGCGGGAATCCAGGATTTCGCGGGCGATGACATCAACGATAGCGCTCAATTTCTTTCCTTTTCTGGTTTCGCGGGCGGCTGTTGGCCGTCCTTTTACAGTCGGGCTTCGATAAAGCCCTTTTGCTTCACCAAGGCATCGATTTCCTTGAGTGTGAACAGCAATTCCTTCATCCGATGCAGCGGCCAGGCGTTGGGACCGTCGGACAGGGCCTTGGCCGGATCCGGATGGGTCTCGGCGAACAGTCCGGCCACGCCCACCGCCACCGCCGCCCGCGCCAGCACCGGCACGAACTCGCGCTGGCCGCCGGAACTGGTGCCCTGCCCGCCAGGCTGCTGCACCGAATGGGTGGCGTCGAATACCACCGGGCAACCGGTCTCGCGCATGATGGCGAGGCCGCGCATGTCGGAGACCAGGGTGTTGTAGCCGAAGGACACGCCGCGCTCGCAGACCATGATGGTATCGGCCCCGCCATTGGCGGCCTTCGCCTTGTCCACCACGTTCTTCATGTCGCCGGGAGCGAGAAACTGGCCCTTCTTGATGTTCACCGGCTTGCCGCAGGTGGCTACGGCCTCGATGAAGTCGGTCTGCCGGCAGAGGAAGGCGGGGGTTTGCAGCACGTCCACCACCGCCGCCACGGCCGCGATCTCGTCCTCGGTATGCACGTCGGTGAGCACCGGCACGCCGATCTGTCTCTTCACCTCGTCCAGGATGCGCAGGCCCTCGTCCATGCCCAGGCCACGAAAGGACTTGCCGGAAGAGCGGTTGGCCTTGTCGAAGGAGGACTTGTAGATGAAGGGCATGCCCACCTCGGCGGTGATTGCCTTCAGCGCCCCGGCGGTATCCAGGGCCATCTGCTCGGATTCGATGACGCAGGGCCCGGCGATGAGAAAGAGGGGGTGATCCAGGCCGACTTCAAATCCGCACAATTTCATGCCGGCTTCCTCTTCTGCTTGGCCAGGGCTGCCTCGACGAAAGCCTTGAACAGCGGATGGCCGTCGCGCGGGTTGGAGGTGAATTCCGGATGGAACTGGCAGCCCACGAACCAGGGGTGGACGTCGCGGGGCAGTTCCACCATCTCGCACAGGTCGGTGCCCGGCGCCCGCCCGGCCACCTTCAGACCGGCCGCTTCCAGCCTGGCGAGCAGGCCGTTGTTGACCTCGTAGCGGTGGCGGTGGCGCTCGACGATTTCCGGCTTGCCGTAGATGGCTTGCGCCAGGGTGCCCTCGCCCAGCTTGCAGACCTGGCCGCCCAGGCGCATGGTGCCGCCGAGGTCGGAATTGGCGTCGCGGTGCTCGATGTGGCCGTCCTTGTCCTGCCATTCGGTGATCAGGCCGATCACCGGATAGGGGGTTTCCGGCTCGAATTCGGTGGAATGCGCACCCGTCATGCCGGCCACGTCGCGCGCGAACTCCACCACGGCGAGCTGCATGCCCAGGCAGATGCCCAGGTAGGGAATGCCGTGCTCGCGCGCATAGCGGATGGCGCAAATCTTGCCCTCGGTGCCGCGCTTGCCGAAGCCGCCGGGCACCAGGATGGCATCCATGCGGGCCAGCGCCGCGCAGCCTTCCTGTTCGAGGGTCTCGGAATCGATGTAATGGATATGGACGCGGCTGCGCGTGTGGATGCCGGCGTGCGTCAGGGCCTCGGACAGGGACTTGTAGGACTCGGTCAGATCGACGTACTTGCCGACGAAGGCGATATCCACCTCATGCTGCGGATGCTCCAGAGCGTCGACCAACCGCTTCCACACCGACAGGTCGGCCGCGCGGGCGAGCAGGCCCAGCTTGTGGCAGACGATCTCGTCGAGCATCTGGTCGTGCAGCAGGCCGGGAATCTTGTAGATCGAATCCGCGTCCAGTGCCTCGATCACCGCCTCCGGCATGACGTTGCAGAACAGCGCGATCTTGCGCCGCTCCTCCGGCGGGATGTGGCGGTCGGCGCGACACAGCAGCACGTCGGGCTGGATGCCGATCTCGCGCAGTTCCTTGACCGAATGCTGCGTCGGCTTGGTCTTCAGCTCGCCGGCGGTGGGGATGTAGGGCAGCAGCGTCAGGTGGATGAAGCAGGTGCCGGTCTTGCCCTCCTCGATGCCCATCTGGCGGATGGCCTCAAGGAAGGGCAGGGATTCGATGTCGCCGACCGTGCCGCCCACCTCGACGATGGCCACGTCGGCGCCCTCGGCGCCGCGCTTGATGAACAGCTTGATCTCGTCGGTGATGTGGGGGATGACCTGCACCGTCTTGCCGAGATACTCGCCGCGACGCTCCTTCTTGATCACCGACTCGTAGATCTGGCCGGTGGTGAAGTTGTTGCGCTTGCCCATCTTGGCGCGGGTGAAGCGCTCGTAATGGCCCAGGTCCAGGTCGGTCTCGGCGCCGTCCTCGGTGACGAACACCTCGCCGTGCTGGAACGGGCTCATGGTGCCCGGATCGACGTTGATGTAGGGATCGAGCTTGAGGTGGGTGACCTTGAGGCCGCGCGATTCGAGAATCGCCCCCAGAGACGCGGCGGCGATGCCCTTGCCCAGCGAGGACACGACACCACCGGTGACGAAGATGAAGCGAGGCATAAATTTTGCGAATGCAGGGATGGCGAATGATACCGGAATGCCCCCCGCCCTCAAAGAACGACCGGGAAGACGGTTCAGCCAGAAGACGCGCCGGTGATGCCCAGGCGCACGGGGTACAGCGCGTAAAACAGCTTCAAGCCAGCCGCCCCCACCCGCGTGAGCAGGGCCGCGATGTGCCCTTCCTCGGCGAAGAATTCCACACACTCCGGCAGCGTGCCGGCGAGTTCAAAGAAATGATCCTCGCGCAGGCCATGGCGGCCATAGCCGGCGCTTGCGCGGAAGGCGGTTCCGCCGGGGATGCCTAGCTCGCGCGCTTGGGCGAACAGCCAGTCGCCGATGGGCTGATGCTGGTGGCGCATGCCCTCTGTGGTGTAGAACCGGACGCAGAGCATTTCCATGGTCAGCCTTTCACGAGGGAATAGCTCCACACCCCCAGGGCGGTGAGGGCGAGCGAGCCGAACAGGTGGGCCGAGGCCGCTGCCAGCGCCCAGGCCAGCTGGCCCCGGCTGATCAACGTGAACACCTCGGCGGAGAAGGTGGAGAAGGTGGTAAGCCCGCCCAGGAAGCCGGTGATGGCGAACAGCCGCCATTCCGGCGGCAGGCCGGGATGCTGGGCGAAGTGGGCGATGGCGAGGCCGACCAGGTAGCCGCCGAGCAGGTTGGCGGCGAGGGTGCCGTAGGGCAGCGCCGGCGATAGGGCATTCAGCCACAGGCCCAGGCCCCAGCGCAGCCAGGCGCCGAGGGCGGCGCCCAGACCGATGGCGACGAATGCGGTCATCGTGGTGAGTGGTGAGTGGTGAGTGGTGAGTGGTGAGTGGTGAGTGGTGAGGGGTAACCGAGTCGTCCAACCAACTCGACGCTTTTTCTCCTCACTCCTCACCCAATCAAAGCCAGACCATCAGCCCAGTCTCGAAGGGATGCGTGAGCATGTCGTGGTAGGGATAGACGCGCACACGGTAGAGCAGCTTGCCGCACATCTCGGGAGTCATCTCCAGGCTGAACAGGGATTCCTTGCCTGCCCAGCCGTCCGGCACCATCGGCAGGGCCTGCAGGTCGCGGTCCTGGCCCTGCTTGGAGGCGCGCCCGACCAGGATTTCGACGCGCACGTCCTCCGGCGCCAGGCCGTTGAGGTGGGCGGCCACGCGCAGATGCATGCTTTCTCCGAAGCCGAGGCGCTTGACCGGCTCGTCGACGCGGCGCAGGGAGACGCCGCCCCAGGCATGGCTGACCTTGGCCTTCCAGGCGGCGACGCTCTGGCCGGCGGCGAAACCGTTCTCGGAATAGCGCCGCCACTGGCGCGAAGCGGGGCCGTAGAACTTGTTGACGTACTGGGTGACCATGCGCGTGGCGTTGAAGCGCGGCAGCAGGGTGGTGATGGAGCGCTTGGCCATGCGCACCCATTCCGAGGAGAAGCCCAGTTCGTGCCGCCGGTAGTACATGGGGATGACCTGGTCCTGCAGGATTTCGTAGAGGTCGCGGCTGTCGTCGCGGTTGCGGCGGGCGTCGTCGAAGTATTCCGGGGCCGGCTTGATGGCCCAGCCGTTGCTGCCGTCGTAGCCCTCGTCCCACCAGCCGTCGGTGACCGACAGGTTGAGCACGCCGTTCATGGCCGCCTTCATGCCCGAGGTGCCGGAGGCCTCCAGGGGGTAGATGGGGTTGTTCAGCCAGACGTCGCAACCGGAAACCAGGCGGCGCGCGAGTCCCAGGTCGTAGCCCTCGACCATCAGCAGCTTGCCCTCGAACTCGGGCCAGCGCGAGATCTCGTGGATGCGGCGGATCAGTTCCTGGCCGGGGGTGTCGGCCGGATGGGCCTTGCCGGCGAAGATGAACAGCACCGGCCGCTCGGAGTCGGAGATGATGGCGCGCAGCCAGTCCATGTTCTCGAACATCAGGGTGGCGCGCTTGTAGGTGGCGAAGCGGCGCGCGAAGCCGATGGTGAGCACGTTGGGGTCGAGCGGGTTGGCGTGCTTGAGCATGCGCTCGAGGTGCGCCTCGGAACCGTGGTTGCGCCCATGCTGCAGGGTGACGCGGTGATGCACGGAATGCAGCATCTGCGCTTTCAGGGCCTGATGCACCGACCAGAAGTGGTGGTCGGGGATGCTCTCGATCTTTTCCCAGAACTTGAGGTCGGTCAGGCGCCGGCGCCATTCGTAGCCCAGCTTGTTGTCGAACAGCTCCTGCCATTCCTGGGCCAGGAAGGAGGCGACGTGGACGCCGTTGGTGATGTAGTCCATGGGCGACTCCTCGGGGCGCACCTGCGGCCACATGTCCGACAGGATGTGCGAGGAGACGCCGCCGTGGACGCGTGACACGCCGTTGTGGTGACGCGAGCCGTGCAGGGCCAGCTTGGTCATGTTGAAGTCCTGGCCGTGGCCGGCGCCGCCCAGCTTCATGAACTCCTCGCGGGAGACGCTGAGTTCATTGCAGCACTGGCTGAAATAGTCCCAGATCATGTCCTCGGCGAAGTGGTCGTGGCCGGCCGGCACCGGTGTGTGCGTGGTGAACACGGTGTTGGCCGCCACCACCTCGAGCGCGGCCTGGAAGGAGAGTCCCCGCGACACCTTGCGGCGGATGCGCTCCAGCACGAGGAAGGCGGCGTGGCCCTCGTTGATGTGGTAGGCCGTGGGCTTGACGCCGAGCTGCTCGAGGGCGCGGATGCCGCCCACGCCAAGGATGATTTCCTGCTGGATGCGGGTGTGCTTGTCGCCGCCGTAGAGCTGGTGGGTGATGTAGCGGTCCTCGGCGCGGTTGCCGGGCAGGTCGGTATCGAGCAGGCAGAGGCGCACGTGGCCGATGCGCGCCTCCCATACTTTCACCTCCACCTTGCGGCCGGGCAGCTCGATTTGGATGTGGATTTCGTGCCCCTCCTCGGTGAGGGCGGGGTGCACGGGCAGGTCGTCGAACTCGGAATCGGTGTAGGTGGCGATCTGGTTGCCGTCGTTGTCGATGCGCTGCGAGAAGTAGCCTTGGCGGTAGAGCAGGCCCACGGCGATGAAAGGCAGGCGCAGGTCGGAGGCGGCCTTGCAGTGGTCGCCAGCGAGGATGCCGAGGCCGCCGGAGTAGATGGGAAAGCTCTCGTGGTAGCCGAATTCGGCGCAGAAATAGGCGATCAGGTCGCCCGGCTTGAGCTCCAGCGGCACGTCGCGGCGCAGCGGCTCGCTCATGTAGGTGTCGAAGGCCGACAGCACGCGGTTGTAGTTGCCGAGGAAGATGTGGTCCTCGGCCGCTTCGGTCAGCCGCTCCTCGTCCACCCGCTTGAGGAAGGCCTTGGGGTTGTGGTTGACGGCGTCCCACAGGCCGGGGTGCAGGCGCGCGAAGAGGGTGCGCGTGGGCCGGTCCCAGGCATACCAGAGGTTGTCGGCCAGCTCGGACAGACGCGACAGGCGGCGGGGGATGCGCGGATTGACTTCGACGATGAACGGGGTGCCGGGCTTCATTATTGGTTCTCCTTGGCTGGTAGCTCGTAGCTCGTAGCGGGTAGCTTGTAGCTTTTGATCAGCGCGCCGAAGGCGCAGATAAATTCAGCTACCGGCTACGAGCTACGAGCTACCCGCTGACCTTGATGAAATTCTCGCGGTAGTAACGGAGCTCGGCGATGGATTCTTGAATGTCGGCCAGGGCGGTGTGGCTGTTGGCCTTCTTGAAGCCTTCCTTGAGCTCGGGGCGCCAGCGCGCGGCCAGTTCCTTGAGAGTGGAAACATCCAGGTTGCGGTAGTGGAAGTACGCCTCCAGTTTCGGCATGTGGCGCGCCATGAAGCGGCGGTCCTGGCAGATGGAATTGCCGCACATCGGCGATTGCCGCTCGCCCACGTGGCGTTTCATGAAGGCGAGCACGCGCTGCTCGACCTCGGCCTCGGTCAGGGTCGAGGCCTTGACCTTGTCGATGAGGCCGGACTTGCCGTGGGTGCTCTTGTTCCAGTTGTCCATGGCATCGAGCACCGCGTCGGCCTGGTGCACCACCAGCACCGGCCCTTCCTCCACCAGGTCCAGATTCTTGTCGGTGACCACCAGGGCGATTTCCAGCACCCGGTCCCGGTCCGGATCCAGTCCGGACATTTCCATGTCGATCCAGACCAGATGGGTCTCGTTTTGCGCCATTGCTGCCTCTTGCCGGGTGCGGGGAACAGGGCGGGCATTGTGGCATAATCGTCCGAACTCCCGCACATCGACGCTAATGCCTTCATTCCAAAGCATTTTTCTTGCCGCCGTGATCCTTTCCAGCGGCCTCCGCCTGTGGCTGCTGTTGCGCCAGATGCGCCATGTCTGGCGGCATCGCGACACGCCCCCGGACGCCTTCCTGGGCATCATCCCGATCGAGGAACACCGCAAGGCGGCCGCCTACACCCTGGCAAAGGCGCGTCTGGGCCTGCTGCACCTGGCCCTGGAAACGGGCCTGCTGCTGGTCTTCACCCTGGGCGGCGGCCTGCAATGGCTGCACGACCTGCTCGCCGCCCAACTGTCTTCGCCCATGCTGGTGGGCACGGCGCTGCTGTTGGGCCTGGGCCTGATCAGCGCCGCCGCCGAACTGCCGCTGTCGGCCTTCGCCCAGTTCCGCGTCGAGGCCCGCTTCGGCTTCAACCGGCAGACACCGGCCGGCTTCGTCGCCGACCTGGCGAAGCAGACCCTGCTCGGCCTGCTCATCGGCGGCCCGCTGCTGCTGCTGGTGCTGTGGCTGATGGGCGTGATGGGCGAGAACTGGTGGCTGTGGGTGTGGGGCGTCTGGATGGCCTTCAACCTGCTCATCCTGGCCGTCTATCCCACCTTCATCGCGCCGCTGTTCAACAAGTTCACGCCGCTGGACGACGAGGCCCTGCGCGAGCGCATCGAGCAACTGCTGGCGCGCGCCGGCTTCCGCTCCAACGGCATCTTCGTCATGGACGGCTCGCGCCGCTCCAGCCACGGCAACGCCTACTTCACCGGCCTCGGCCGCAACAAGCGCATCGTCTTCTTCGACACCCTGCTGGCGCGCCTCGAACCGGCCCAGATCGAAGCCGTGCTGGCGCACGAACTGGGGCATTTCAAGCACCGCCACATCGTCAAGCGCATCGCCTTCCTGTTCGTGCTTTCGCTGGCCCTGCTGGCCCTGCTGGCCTGGGTGAAGGAAGCCGGCTGGTTCTATGCCGGCCTGGGCGTGGCCAGCCAGACCGACGCCACCGCCCTGGCCCTGTTCTTCCTTGCCCTGCCGGTCTTCCTGTTTCCCGCCACGCCGCTGATGAGCCTGTATTCGCGCCGCCACGAGTTCCAGGCCGACGCCTTCGCCGCCCGCCAGACCGATCCCGCGCATCTGGTGACGGCGCTGGTGCGGCTGTACCGCGACAATGCCGCGACGCTGACGCCCGACCCCTTGTATTCGCTTTTCTACGACAGCCACCCAAAAGCCGTGGAGCGTATTGAAATGCTTGAGCGTTTTGGTCAACAATCTGTCACCCCCCAACCCGCATGAGGTGACCGCCATGCAACACCTGCTCCCCCTGACCCTGATCTTCCTCTCCGCCAACGTCCTCGCCGGCCCTTTCGACAAAGGCGACGCCAAGCAGGGCAAGACCACACACCAGAAACTCTGCGCCGACTGCCATGTCGCCAAGTTCGGCGGCGACGGCAGCAAGATCTACACCCGCGCCGAGCGCCGCGTGAAGAACGCCTCCGCCCTCGCCCAGCAGATCACCGCCTGCAACGCCATGCTCGGCACCAACCTGTTCCCCGAGGACGAACTGCACCTGGCCGCCTACCTCAACGGCCAGTTCTACAAGTTCAAGTGACCCTCCTGGAAGCGGGGAGTCCTCGCCCTTTTTCCGTTTCCCTTTTCCCTTTTCCCTTTTCCCGTTTCCCTCCCCCATCCCTCCATGACCGACCTCATCTGCGACCTCTCCAAAGGCAAGTGCAAACCCTGCGAAGGCGGCATCCCGCCGCTCTCCGACGATGAAATCGCCGGCCTCATGCCGCGCCTGGCGCAGGACTGGAGCGTGGCCGACGGCAAGCTGCGGCGCGACTTCAAGTTCCGCGACCACTACATCACCATGACCTTCGTCAACGCGGTGGCCTGGGTCTCGCACCAGCAGGGCCACCACCCCGACCTGACGGTGGGCTACAACACCTGCCGGGTGGAATACATTACCCACGCCATCAACGGCTTGTCGGAATCGGACTTCATCTGCGCCGCCAAGATCGACGCGCTGTTCGAGCTTTGAGCCGCCTTGCCGCAGGCCAGGAGGACACATCTACCTTTCATGAAGGGGGATTGAGGGTGATCTGGGGCATGCCTGGACACCTGCCGGACCACGGCGAATCCCCCCCACCCCCCCTTTTGCAAAGGGGGGAGTCGGTTTCGGGTCAGTCCTGCTGATGCCTTCCGGCCGCGTCGTCGCTGCCCACGGCCGCCACTTCCTGGTCGACGATGGCGAGGGCGTGGTGGAATGCGTCATGCGCGGCAAGAAGGGAGGGGTGACCTGCGGCGACCGGGTCGAGTACCAGCTCACCCATGCCGGCAGCGGCGTCATCGCGCGGATCGAGCCCCGCGCCAACCTGCTTTACCGCTCCGACGACCTGCGCGAGAAACTCATCGCCGCCAACGTCGATCTGGCGGTGGTGGTCACCGCCGCGGTGCCCTGCTTCCGCGAGGAGTTGCTGATCCGCTGCCTGGTGGCCTGCGCGGCGGCGGACATCCCCGCGCTGATCCTGCTCAACAAGACCGACCTGCCGCAGACCGCCGCCCTGGCCGAGCACCTGGGCGCCTACCGGGCTCTCGGTTATGAACTGCTCGCCGTGTCCGCCCTGGGCGACCTGCGCGAACTGGAAGCCCGCCTGGCCGGCCGCACCAGTGTGCTGGTGGGCGGCTCCGGCATGGGCAAGAGCAGCCTGCTCAACCGCCTGGTGCCCGGCGCCGACGCCGTCACCGGGGAGATTTCCCGCTCCCTGGACGCCGGCCGCCACACCACCACGCACGCACGCCTGTACCGGCTGCCGGCCGGCGGCGAGGTGATCGACTCACCCGGCATGCAGGAATTCGGCCTGCGCCACCTGGACGCCGCAACCCTCATGGCCGCCTTTCCGGAAATCCATGCGCGTCTGGGCGAGTGCCGCTTCTACAACTGCCGGCATCTCGGCGAACCCGGCTGCGCCGTGCGCGCGGCGGCGGAAAGCGGCGCCATGATGCCCATGCGCTACAAGGTGTATCAGTCGCTGTTGGGCCAACTGGGGCCGGTGCACTGATCCCGGCGCGGAGCGCGCCACGCCCTATTCCGGCCAGTGCTTGATGTAGCGCTTGAGCAGGGCGTTCTCGAAGTTGGCTTCCTTCAGGCAGGCGCGCGCCACGTCGTGGAAGGAGATGACGCCGGCAAGCCGGTTGCCGTCCAGTACCACCAAGTGGCTGGTGTGGCTCTTGGTCATGGCGTCGCGGGCGTAGTCGACGGAATCCTCCGGCGTCACCACCAGCGGTTCCTGCTCCATGATGTCGCTGACCTTGTAGCCGGTCAGGCAGACGCTGTCGCGGTGCATGCCGCGGACGATGTCGCGTTCGGTGATGAAACCGACCAGCACGTCGTCCTTGAGCACCACCAGGGAACCAATGCCGCGCTCCACCATGCGCGCCACCGCCTCCTCGACGAGGGCATCCGGGGCGATGCTGAATATCTCGCCGCCCGCCTTCACTTCCAGCACTTCGCGTATCTGCATGAGCCGCTCCTCCGTGGAAATTTCCGCGCCGGCCGCGAGGCGCCTCAGCGCACCAGACCGGCCTCGACCTGATCGCGCTTGGCGCGGCCGACCAGCACCTCGATCAGGGTCAGGGCGAAATCCATGGCCGTGCCGGGCCCGCGCCCGGTCACCACCTTGCCGTCCACCACCACCGCGTCGCCGCGCTTGTCGGTGTGCGGCAGGTGGAGGCCGTCGAGTACGCCGGGATAGGCGGTGGCCCGCTTGCCATCCAGCACCCCCGCCGCGGCCAGGGCCATGGGGGCGGCACAGATGGCGGCGGTGTGCTTGCCGGCCGCCGCCATCTTGCGCAGCAGGGCCCGGATGCGCGGATCGTCGCGCAGATGGTCGGCGCCCGGCAGGCCGCCGGGCAGGGCGACGAGGTCGTAGTCCTGGCCGAGTGCTTCGTCCAGGGTGGCGTCGGGCTGCACGCGCGTGCCCCGGCTGCCCAGCACCAGGCCGGGTTGCAGGCCGGCGGTCACCACCGAGATGCCGGCGCGACGCAGGAGATCGATGATGGTGACGGCTTCGAGATCCTCGAAGCCGTTGGCGAGGGGCACGAGCACGCTGGGCATGGCTATCCTTTCAAAGCGCGAGCAGCCGGTCGGTTTCATGCACCGCGCGTTCCGCGCAGTCGCCGATGGACAGGCCGTTGAGATAATTGCCGACCAGGGCCAGCGGTTCGCCGGACAGGCGGGCGTCGAGCTCGCGCATGCGGCGCGGATGATCGACGCCGGGCGCGGGCAGGCGGTTGAGGCTTTCCCGCACGTGCATGAAGTCGGCGGGGGCCACGCCGAGGACCTCGGCGGCGCGGGCGATCTTGCCGTCCAGATCGAGGCGGCCGGGCCGGAAATGGAAGGTGAAGCCGCGCAGTCGCGCATGCGGCACGGGATCGCGGGTGACCACCGAGTAGAAATCGTCGTCGTCACCGATCAGACCGGCCACCACCGGCAAGCGGGCCATTTCCGCCGGCAGCACCACGCCCAGCGCCTCGCTGCTGGACATCGGATAGATGGCGAGGACGCGGGCAAGTTCGGGATGCGCGCCTTCCAGCAGGGCGGCGGCGGCGTCCACCGGCACGGCCAGCACGACTTGCCGGCAGGCCAGCGCTTCGCCGCCGACCTCGACGCGGTAGCCGTGTCCGTCGCGCGCGAGCGCGCTCACCGGCGCGCCGGTGCGCGTGGAAAAGGGCGCGTCCCGCGCGAGGGCTTCGAGCAGACCCTGCAAACCGCCGGGATAGGTGTACTTGCGCGGCGCCGCCTGCATGCGCGGCTTGCGCCGGAACAGCCACTCGGCGGGAAAGCCATCGGCCGACTGCGACAACACCGCGGCGAAGGCGGGGCCAAGCAGGCGGCGGTAGTTGCGCTTGCCCAGCAATCCGCCGAACCAGGTGGTCACGTCGCGTCCGGACTTGGCCTTGCCGAGGCCGAACGGCAGCGACAGCGCCGCCTCGATGAAGCCGAGCCGCTTCAGCGGCGAACTGGTGCCGCCCTGCCGTTCGAGGAAGCGGTAGCCCAGTTTCTCGCGCGTCAGCAAGTCGCCCAGCCTGCCCCGCGCGGCGAGGGCTTCGAGCAGGGGCGCATAGGAGTTGTAGGCGGTGTGGGCGCCGAGTTCCAGCCAGAAATCGGCTTGCGGCCGCCAGGTGTGGATGCAGCCGCCCAGGCGCTCGGAGGCTTCCAGCAGCAGCACGCGGCGGCCGGCGCCGGCCAGGCGGGAGGCACTCACCAGGCCGCTGGCGCCACCGCCGATGACGATGCAGTCGTAGGGTTCCATGGCGGCTACCTTACCGCCCCCGCTCGTCCGCTGGCAATGTATGCTGTGACTAGGCGTCGCCGCGCGGAGCGGAGAAACTTTCATGTAGCCGCTCTCTCCAATCGCCAGCCCAACGCAGGAGTCCCCCATGCAATCCGTTTTCGCCGGCTTCCTCGCCCTCACCCTGCTTAGCGCCTGTGCCACGCCGAACCTGCCGCCGGGCCAGGCCAGCCTGAAGCTGCACCAGCCTCTCGTCATCCCCGCCGACTCCGCCAGCGTGCGCCTGCAATACGGCCGCGTGGTGGCCTTCAACGCAGTGCAGGAGCAGGACCCGTTCTGCATCTTTGTGATCAACACCGTTTCCGAACGCGAGCAGACCGTGCAGCCCGGCACTTTCGCCGTCACCGCCATCACCCGCACCGTCGAGCCGGTGGCCACGCTGCCGGCCTATCCCGAGTACCAGGTCATGCGGGCCAGCATGGGTAATGGCAGTGGCGGCGGCCGCCCACCCTGCTCTATTACAAGACCCTTTTCCGTCTGCAAGACGCGACCCAGCCGGTGCGCGCGCTGAATTGCATGAGCAACCAGATGGCTTCCGGCAGCCCCTTCCTGCGCCATCTCACCCCGGCGGAAATCCGCCAGGCCCTGGGCCCCCTGTTCACCCTGGAGTTGCCGATCTGACCGGGGGCCGCGTGCGGCCGCGCATCCGCCGGTACAATGCGCAATAAGTCCCAACGCATGGAAGCATCATGAGCAACATCGACTATCTGGCCATCACCGCCAGCGGCGAGGACCAGGTCGGCCTGGTCCAGCGCTTCACCAGCCGCATCGCCGAGGCGGGCTGCAACATCGAGGAATCGCGCATGGCGGTGCTGGGCGGCCAGTTCGCCATCCTCATGCTGATCTCCGGTCCCTGGAACGCCCTCTCCAAGCTGGAAGACCGGCTCGACGGCATCGGCGAGGAACTGGGCCTGGCCATCATCCGCAAGCGCACCAAGCCGGCAGAGCGGAAAACGCCGCTGGTGCCCTACCGGGTCAACGTCGTGGCCATGGACCACCCTGGCATCGTCCACAGCCTGGCGGATTTCTTCGCCCGCCAGGGCATCAACATCGAGGAACTGGCCACCGAGACCTACCCGGCGCCGCATACCGGTACCCCCATGTTCTCGGTGAACATCACCATCGGCGTGCCCGCCGACATGCACCTGCCCACCCTGCGCGGCGATTTCTTCGACTACTGCGACAACCTGAACCTGGACGCGGTGATGGAACCGGCGCGCGGATGAAGACGCCGCCGGGCCGGGCGCGCTATCCCGAGGACGAAAAGCGGCTGACCTGGTTGCCGCTGCTGCTGGAAATCCAGCATCTCACCGACCAGGGCGTGGCCGCCGCGATCCAGGCGGACGGCCGCCGCCTGGCCTGCGCGCGCGGCTGCGCGGCGTGCTGCCGCAGCCATGTCGACATCCCCGTCTATCCCCTGGAACTGATGGGCATCGCCTGGTTCGCGCGCGAGCGCCTGGACGGCGATACGCGCGCCATCGTGCAACGCCAGTTGCTGGCGCATCGCGACCTCGGCGGATGCCCTTTCCTGGTCAACGAGGCCTGCGCCATTCACCCCCTGCGCCCCATGGCCTGCCGGCAGTTCAACGTCTTCAACAGCGTCTGCGCGGTGGGCGAGGATGCCTACCACACGCGGCGCGGCGACGTCATGCGGCCGGACTGCAAGAGCAAGGACCAGGCCCTGCGCGAAATGCTGCGCCACCACGGCGTCCACGACGGACGCGAGCGCCGGCGTCTGGTGGAAAGCGGCGAGGTGCACCGGCTCGCGCAAAGCCTGCGGCAAATCCGCTGGGAGAACCTGGCGGCGCACATGGCCGCCGCGACCTGATGCGCTGGCTCGCCGCTCTCGCCTGCCTCGCGCTGCTCGCGGCCACGGCGCGGGCCGACGACGATGCCGACTTCTCCGCCTGGTTGGGTGAACTGTTGCGCGAGGCGCAAGCGCGCGGCATCTCCGCCACCACCTTCGCGGCCGCCCTGGGCGACGCACAGCCGATTCCGCGCGTGCTGGAACTCGACCGCCGGCAACCGGAGTTCGCGCAGACCTTCTGGAACTACCTGGATGCGCGCCTCACCGACAAACAAATACGCCAGGGTCGCGACATGCTCTGGACCCACCGCAAGCTGCTGGCGAGGATGCAGGCCAGGCACGGCGTTCCGCCCGCCCTGCTGGTCGCCCTGTGGGGCATGGAAACGCGCTACGGCGCCTACACCGGCAGCTTTCCCATACCCGCGGCCCTGGCCACCCTGGCGCACGACGGCCGGCGCGCCGCCTTCTTCCGCGAGGAACTGCTCAACGCCCTGCGCATCCTCGAGGACGGCCACATCGCCGCCGCCGACATGACCGGCTCCTGGGCGGGCGCCATGGGGCAGATGCAGTTCATGCCCTCGACTTTCCTGGCGCACGCCGTCGATGCCGACCGCGACGGCCGCAAGGATCTCTGGCGTTCGCTGCCCGACGCCTTCGCCTCGGCCGCGGGCTACCTGAGCGCCCTGGGCTGGAGCGCGGACGAACTGTGGGGGCGTGAGGTGCGCCTGCCTGCGGACTTCGACCATGCCCTCGCCCACCCGGAGAACAAGCTGCCGGTGCGCCGCTGGGCGGCCCTGGGCGTCACCACCGCCGAGGGCAAGCCGCTGCCCAGGTCGGACATGGCAGGCGCCATCCTGCTGCCGCAGGGCCATGCCGGGCCGGCCTTTCTGGTCTACCGTAATTTCGAGGTGATCCTGGCCTGGAACCGCTCCGTGCATTACGCCCTCAGCGTCACCCTGCTGGCCGATCGCCTGCGCGGCAGCGAGGGCCCCCGGCTCGGTCGCGACGCCGACAACCGCACGCTGAGCCGCGAGGACATCCTCGAGCTGCAGGATCTGCTGCTGCGCCTCGGGCACGATCTGGGTGAACCGGACGGGGTCGCCGGGCGGCGCACGCGGGACGCCGTGCGGCGCTTCCAGAAAGACGCCGGACTGCCGGTCGATGGCTTCGTCTCCCACAGCCTGCTTGAGCGCCTGCGCGACTCCAGCGCGGACGAAGGGCAGGCGACGCCGGTCGGCATGTCGCTTTCCTGAGGCGGATTGCCGCTTCCGCCGTTCCGACCGCCCTTCGCACTGTCGCGCAGACATCCGGCCATGCGAACATTGGCCGGCGCGACCGCTTCGCCGCCCTGCCCCGCCTGACCACGCTCCCAGCATGACCACCCTGATTCCCAGCCTTTCTTCCTGCCTGTCCCGCATGACCTCGGGCGAGAAGCGCTTCGCCCAGCGCCTGGAGGCCAAGCTGGAGGACGACTATCTTTGCTGGTACGACGTGCCGGTGGGGCCGGCGCAGTTGCATCCCGACTTCATCGTCCTGCACCCCCGGCGCGGGCTCATCGTCCTCGAGGTGAAGGACTGGAAAGCCGACACCCTGCGCGCCATCACCCGCGCCCAGGCCACCCTGCTCACCGACGAGGGCGAGAAACAGGCGCCCAATCCGCTGGAGCAGGCCCGCCAGTATGCGCACGCGGTGGTGGACATGCTGGAGCGGGACGCGCAGCTCACCTTCTCCAGCGGCAGGATGCGCGGCCGGCTGCTGTTCCCCTGGACCTACGGCGTCGTCCTCGCCGCCATCAGCCGGCGCCAGTTCGAGGCCGCCGGCCTGGGCGAGGTGCTGGAGGGGCATCGCGTGATCTGCCAGGACGAGATGACCGAAGCGGTCGACGCCGAGGATTTCCAGCGCCGGCTCTGGGAAATGTTCCACCTGGGCGGCTACGGCCATCTTTCGCTGCCGCAGATCGACCGCGTCCGCTGGCACCTGTTTCCCGACCTACGCCTGCCCTCGGCGCAGATCGGCCTGTTCGACGAGGCCGACGCGGCCACTCCCGACCTCATGCGCGTGCTCGACCTGCAGCAGGAACAGCTGGCGCGCAGCCTGGGCGGCGGACACCGGGTCATCCATGGCGTCGCCGGCTCCGGCAAGACGCTGATCCTGGGCTATCGCGCCGAACACCTGGCGCGGGCCTGCGCCAAGCCCATCCTGGTGCTGTGTTACAACAAGGCGCTGGCGCGCCGGCTGGAACACTGGATGCAGAAGCGCGGCGTCGCCGAGAAGGTGCACATCGGCACCTTTCACGCCTGGTGCCACCGCCAGCTCACCGCCTACCACGTCGGCCTGCCGACCGGTGACGCGGGCGACCGCGCCTATTTCGACGCCCTCGTGCAACGCGTCATCGAAGGCGTCGACCGCCAGCTCATCCCGCGCGCGCAGTACGACGCCGTGCTCATCGACGAGGGCCACGACTTCCGGCCCGAATGGCTGAAACTGGTGACGCAGATGGTGGATCCGCGTACCGATTCCCTGCTGGTGCTCTACGACGATGCGCAATCCATCTATGCCACCGGCAAGTGCCGCGATTTCAGTTTCCGCGGCGTCGGCATCCGCGCCCAGGGCCGCACCACGATCCTCAGGGTGAACTACCGCAACACGCGGGAAATCCTCGATTACGCGCTGCATGCCGCGCAACGCATCCTCGCCCCCGCCGAGGCGGCCGAGGATGGGGTGCCGCGGCTGGCGCCGCTGTCGGCCGGACGTCACGGCGACGCGCCGCAGGTGGTGCGCCTGCCCAGCCTGCGCGAGGAGACGGCCTGGCTGGCCAAGCAGCTCAAGGCCGCGCATCGCGCCGGCATAGCCTGGCACGAGATGGCGGTGCTCTACCGGCATTACGAACCGGTCGGCCAGACCGTCAACAGCGTCTTCCGCCAGGTCGGCATTCCCCTCACCTGGAAGGATGCGGTCCGCTTCGGCGCGCGCCAGGACACGGTCAAGCTGCTGCCGTTCCACAGCAGCAAGGGCCTGGAATTCCCGGTGGTGGCCATTCCCGGCATGGGGCGGGAAGCCGCGGACGACGACGAGGAAATGCGCTTGTTGTACGTCGCCCTGACCCGCGCCACCGAGAAACTGCTGCTCACCGGCACCTGACGCCGGCCCTGGCGCGATTGCGCCCGGGCGCTTTAACTTATTGATCCTGCAAGCTATGCTGTAACCGTAACGTCATCAAATCGTCCCTCGCCGCATGGAAATCAAAGCCTTCACGTCCGTCCTCACCGCGCCGGCCACGGCCGCGAGCTCGTCGCGCGCGGTGGCCGGCAAGAACGCTGCCCAGGGTGCGGCGCCCGATGCGGGACAACGCAAAGCCGAGGATGTGGAGCTGGCTCGGCGCGAGGAGGCGCAACGAGCCGCCCGCGAAGCGACCCGCGTCTCGGCGGCGGCCTTCTACCGCGGCGGTCGCATCGAGTTCGAGCAGGAAGAGAGCACCCGCGTCATGCGCGTCCTGGATAGTAAGGACATCCTCATCTACCAGGTGCCGCCCAAGGGACAGTTGAGAGTCGTGCACACCGAGGAGGTGGACGCGGGCCATGCCATCGACCGCGCCTGAGTCCGAATTCGTCGGCGCGCATCCCGGCCAGCCGGCATACGCCAGAAAGCAAAAAGCCCCTCGTCGAGGGGCTTTTTGCTGGCTGAAACGGTGTCAATTGCCCGGTGAGCCGCCCGCCACCACGGTCAGGGTGTCGCGGATGATGCCCGGCGCCTCGACGATGCGCATGAAGTTGCCCATGCCCACGTTCGGCCAGCCCAGCGCGATGCGGAAGCGGGCGAAGAGGTGGTTCACCTTGTTGTCGACCACGTAGATTTCATAAGGCAGGGCGGCAATGTTGTCGGCACCGATGGTCTTCACCCACCAGCCCTCGCCCTCCTTGGGATCGTTCAAGGCCACGCCGAACACCGCCAGCTTCTTGTCCGGCTGGATGATTTCGTAGACCTTCGCGGTCTTGCCCAGGCCGCGCGCCAGATTCTCCTGGATGGTCTTCACCGCGTCCTCGAAGGACAGCTGTTCGATGAGCAGGTTCTTGTCGGAGTCGAAACCTTCCATGCCGAACATGTACTGGTAGTCGGCGAGATCCTTGGTATCGACGCTGCCACCTGTCGGCTTGCCGGCACCCAGGGCGCGTGCGAGTTTGCCGTGCGCCGCCTTCACCGAGCGGTCGGCGAGCGGATACTGCTTGCGCAGATAGGCGCGCAGCCAGTACTCGACGTTCTCGTAGGACACCGTGCCGTCGCTCTTCACGCCGACACGGATGGGAGCACCGACGATGGCGGCGCCGCCGATGCCGCGCACCGCATTCAACAGGCCCGGCTCGGTGACCACCACGACGCCGTAACCCGGCAGGCCGGACGGCGCGTATTTGCCGATGACATTGAAGCCGCCCTTGCTCAGCTTGCCTTCGACCTGTGCCATGAGGTTAGTGATGTCACCAGCCGGCAGCTTGCTGCCTTGAAAATACGGGCTGATTGCAAAGGCAAGAGGCGCCCAGAACAGCAGGGCCAGTATCGCGAACATGCGCTTCATGGTGTGATTCCGTATATAAACAAACAGTGATGCATTTTAAACAAAAAAGCCGGGGAAGCCCCGGCTTTCTTGCGGAAACAACGCCTTATCAGAACTTGGCGCCGTAGGAGACGCCGAAGGAATCCTGGTACATGGTGTTGTCGATACCGGCGGTGGCGCCCTTGCCCTTCACAGTGTTCTCGAAGGCATGCATGTAGGCCACCGTCAACTCGCCGCCGCCCGCCAGGGTCCAGGTGGCACCCAGGGTGACATGCTGCTTGATGACGCCGGGCGCCAGGATGTTGAAGAAGGTCTGGTCATTGTCGTACGGCTCATCGTTGTAGATGTAGCCGGCACGCAAGACCAGGTTCTTGTCGTATTGGTAGGCCAAGCCGAGCTTGTAGACATTGATGTCTTCCCAGCCAAAGCCCGTACCGTTGTCGGCACCGAGAGGGCCGCCTTCGAACATCTTGTTGGACAGCGACTTGACACCCTCGTAATGGATGCGCTGATAGTCGAAGGCCACCAGCAGCTTGGGGGTAGCCTGCCAGGCCAGACCCACACCCCAGTTCTCGGGAATGTCGAAGTCGCCTTGCTCGGCGAACAGGCCCTTGTAGTCGTCGAACTCGTCCATGTAGGTCTTGGACTGATACGTCGCGCCCAGGGTCAGAGTCGGCGAGACCTTGCCGGTCCAGCCCAAACCGAAGCCGTAACCGAAGGAACTGTCATGGCCATTGTCACTACATTTTGTAGACGCTTGCGACATGCCGTTACACATTGGCTGGATACCAAACATTTCGAATCGCTGATAGGCAAGCTTGAGGCTGACACCCACGGAGTGGTTCTCGTTGAGCTTCATCGAAACTGTTGGCGCGATGAAAAGCTGGGCCAGATCTACACCATTGGAACCACCACCAAAAAGGTTGTCCTTGTAGTCCGTAGCCATGCCGCCATTGCCATATACTGACACGCCCAACGACATGTCGTTGCTAATCATACGGTTGTAGCCGAACTCGGGCATAAAGTAGTTTTCCGAGTCGTTGCCATCAAAGGTGACCCCACCGATTTCGGACTCACGCTGCGGCCGGAAGTAATCAATACCCACGTCCCAGCGATTCCCCACCAGCACCATGTTGGCCGGGTTGGTGGCAGCGGCCAGGGCGTCCTGGCCATAGGCGATGCCGACACCACCCATACCCTTGGATTTGATGCCGTAGCCATGCGAAAAATGGCCGGTGGTGGCGAAAGCGGAACCGGCGAAGCCAAGGGCGGCCAGAGCGACAATGAGGGGGGTCCTGCGCATGATGTACTTCTCCTCCAGAGAGCGTTTCAGATGGAATTGACCGCGGTCATAAAACGGTCATGCAAGCCGGGTGGGATGCTAAACGCGCGGCATGCTGCGCCACAAGCGATTATTAATGATGACTATTGCGTCCGAAATCCGTCGGACGACAACAACCCATTGATTCAAAAAGAAAACCGCCCGAAGGCAGTTTTCCTGGTACGAATTGATCAAGGTCAAATGAACAGGCAGATGTCGGTTTCCCCGGCGAATTCGAAGAAGGTGGCGGCACCGCCGTACTCCACGCCGTCGATGAAATCGCTGTGCTCGAAGCCGAACAGTTCCACAGTCATCTGGCAGGCGATGAACTTGACCTCGGCTTCCTGGCACAGCTCGCGCAGTTCCGGGATGGTGGCCACGCCGTTGTTGGCGATGGTCTGTTTCATCAGGGTGGTGGCGAGAGACTCATAGCCAGGCACCAGGGACTGCACCGCGTTGGGAATGTTCCAGTTGATGTCCTTGAACCACTTGGGACCGAAGGGCATCTTCATCGGCATGCCGGGGTTGCCCAGGGGGCTGACCTTGAGGCCGGAAAGGTCCTTGCGCAACATCTGCAGGCCGTAGAAGGTAAAGAAGATCTGGGTTTCGTAACCCAGGGCAGCGGCCGTGGAGGCCAGGATGAACGGGGGATAAGCCCAGTCCAGGGTGCCCTTGGTCGCGATGATCGCCAATTTCTTTTGATCGTCCATCACACCACCTCTCGCATTTCGTGGATTGACTTGGCGCCGGTCGGCGGGGAATTACTTCTTTTTGATGAAGAAGGTGTACTCGCTGCCGGCTTCGGCGGAGGACAGCAGTTCGTTACCGGTCTGCTTGGCGAAGGCCGCGAAGTCTTTGACGGAGCCCGGGTCGGTGGCGATGATTTTCAGCACCTGGCCGGAGGTCATCTCATTCAGGGTTTTCTTGGTGCGCAGGATGGGCAGCGGGCAGTTCAGGCCTTTTGCGTCGAGCTCTTTGTCGAAATTCATGATCACTCCTTCAAAAAATTAGCATGTGCTGAAAAAAGCCGAGGTAATTTACCCGCGTTACCGGGAGATTGCAACGCATGGACTCTTCGGTAACTTGACTCAGGACAAGGCCGCGATGGGCTTGCCGGAACGCGCCCAGGCCATGATCCCTCCCGCCAGGTTGTGCATGTTGTCGAAGCCCTTGGCGGCCATGAAGGCACAGGCCTGGGCGGAACGTGCACCCGAGTTGCAGTAGACCACCACGGGCCGGTCCTGCGGAATCTCGGTGGCCCGCAAGGGCAACATGTGCAGGGGAATGTGGATGGCGCCGTCGATAATGCCGCGCGACACCTCGCCCTCGGTGCGGACGTCGATCAGATGGATCTGCTCCTTGTTGGCATCCAGCGAATCGACATCGAGTTCCTTGATGTTGTACATGCCGAACATGCATACTCCTCGGGATAGATATATTAGGGATGTCTAATGTATAAGATTTCTTTATGAGAATCAAGATGCGACCCGCCCGGCGGCCGCTTCTTGGCTATGGGCGGCGTTCGACGGACATGTATAATCCGCGCCCCACAACGCTGCAGTAGCTCAGTCGGTAGAGCAACTGATTCGTAATCAGTAGGTCGGGGGTTCGATTCCTCTCTGCAGCACCAACTCACCCAGCGCATACGCACCCGGACCACGCCGTGACCTCTCCCCTGTTTCAATCCCTCATCGCCGATGACATGGCGGAGGTGGATCGGGTCATTCGCGCCCGCCTGCATTCCGAGGTCGCGCTGGTGCGCCAGGTTTCCGAATACATCATTCACAGCGGCGGCAAGCGGCTGCGCCCGGCCCTCGTCCTGCTCGCCGCCGGCGCCCTGGACTACCGGGGCGGCCATCATCACGAGATGGCGGCAGTGGTGGAGTTCATCCACACCGCCACGCTGCTGCACGACGACGTGGTCGACAGTTCGGAACTGCGCCGCGGCCGTGATACCGCCAATGCCTTGTTCGGCAACGCGGCCAGCGTGTTGGTGGGGGATTTCCTCTATTCCCGCGCCTTCCAGATGATGGTGGGCGTGCACAACATGCGCGTCATGGAAGTGCTGTCCGAAGCCACCAACATCATCGCCGAGGGCGAGGTCCTGCAGCTCATGAACTGCAACGACCCGGACATCGACGAGGCGGCCTATCTGCGCGTGATCCGCTACAAGACGGCGAAGCTGTTCGAGGCCGCCGGCCGCCTGGGCGCCATCGTCCAGCATGCGCCGGCCGAAATCGAGGACGCCTTGGGCCATTACGGCATGCACCTGGGCACCGCCTTTCAGATCGTCGACGATATCCTCGATTACAGCGGCAGCACCGAGACCATCGGCAAGAACGTCGGCGACGACTTGGCGGAAGGCAAGCCCACCCTGCCCCTGCTGTTCGCCATGAAACACGCGTCCACGGAACAGGCGGAGGTGATCCGCCAGTCCATTCTGGAAGGGGATGCCAGCCACTTCCAGGAAATTCTCGGCATCGTGCGCGACAGCGGCGCCCTCGAGCATGCCCGCCGGCAAGCCGAGGCGGAGGCGGAGACGGCGCGCGAGGCTTTAAAGTCCTTGCCGGATAGCCAATACAAAACCGCTTTGTTAGAATTAGCGACTTTCGCGGTGACCCGCGAGTTCTGATCGCGAACCGCGATCGGACACCCAGTCGGGGTGTAGCTTAGCCTGGTAGAGCGCCACGTTCGGGACGTGGAGGCCGGAGGTTCGAATCCTCTCACCCCGACCATCTTCCCCCATCTTTCCTGCTATTGCCTGAAGCCTTCGACCTCGATGGCGAGCCGGACCTCGTCGCCGATGATGTTGGG
>VGVT01000027.1 GCA_016873935.1 Betaproteobacteria bacterium
GACCCCGCCCACGACACCGACGTGGCCTGGGCCCGCCGCAAGGAGGCCACCCTGGCCGCCCTGAAGATGTTCCGCATGGTCCTCGACGCGGTGCGCCGCCACTCCGAATGGGTGGAATCGCGCCACGGCATCAGCGCCGTCGATCTGTGGGCGCTGTGGGAACTGACGCAGACGCCCGGCCTGCGCCCCGTGGATCTGGCCAAGGCCATGGCAATGCCGCGCAGCGGTGCCGAACAACTGCTCGACGGCCTGCTGCGGCGCGGCCTGGTGCGTCGGGAGCCGGCTCCCGAGAATGGCGGCGTCAGCGTCTATTTCCCCACTTTCGACGGCCAGCGCATCGCCGACGCCTCGCCGCAGTATGGCCAGGGCGTGCTCAAGGCGGCCATGGGCCAGCTCGGCGACGCCTCCCTGGGCAAGCTGGTGCAGGCCATGAGCGATCTGGTCGAGCATCTGCCCTTCCGCGAGGAGCGCGCCGCCCTGCAACCCATGGCCGAACTGCTGCGCCCGGGCGGCGCGGCGGATGCCGCTTCCCGCAACGACCGCTGAGGAACCACCATGGATACCCAGATCGACCTCTTCGTCTCTTCCCTGCAAGCCTTCTGGGGGCAAATCGCCCTGTTCCTGCCCAAGCTGCTCGCCGCCCTCATCCTGCTGCTCGCCGGCTGGCTGCTGGCGCGCGCGCTGCGCGCCGGCGTCAAGCGCGGCCTGGCCGCCCTGGGCTTCGGCACGGTTGCGGAACGCACCGGCCTGGAGGCCCTGGTGCGCCAAGGCGGCATGGACCTGTCCCTGGCCGGGGTCATCGCCGGCACGGTGTATTGGCTGGTGCTGCTGGTGGTGGCGGTATCGGCGGCCAGCAGTCTGGGGCTGGACACGGTGGCCGGCCTCGCCAACCAGGCCGCGCTGTATCTGCCCAAGGTGCTGGTGGCCATCCTCATCCTGGTGTTCGGCACCCTGCTGGCGCGGCTGGTCAACCGCCTGGTGTTCGCCTGGCTCAACGGCACCAAGTTCCCCGGCGCCCTGGGCGTCAGCACCGGCAGCGAATACGCCGTGCAGATCTTCGTGCTGTTCCTCGCCCTGGAACAATTGGGCATCGGCACCGCCCTGCTCACCGTCGCCTTCAGCATCATCTTCGGCGGTCTGGTGCTGGCCCTGGCTTTGGCCTTCGGCCTGGGCGGACGCGACTGGGCGGCGACGCGCATCCGCGACTGGAGCGAGGAGAAATAGCGGGCCGTCCGCCCCGCTCGGGGTCGCGCATGCGGGGGTATCTCCGCGCAGGTAAGATTGGGCATGCTTGCGCGTTTCCGCCGACTCCTGCCCAGCCGTGAACAGATCCACGGCAACCGCTGGCTGCGCTGGCTGGCCCCGCATCTCTCGCACCCGCGCCTATGGCATTTCAGCCGCCGCGGGGTGGCCATCGGTGTCGCCCTGGGGGTGTTCTTCGGCCTGCTCGTCCCCATCGCCCAAATTCCCTTCGCCGCCGGCATGGCCATCCTGCTGCGCGCCAACGTGCCGGCGGCGGTGGGCAGCACCCTGGTGACCAACCCGGTGACCTTCGCACCGATCTACGTCCTCGCCCATCGCGTCGGCGCCAGCCTGCTCGGCGAGGACAAGTCGCCGCCCGTGCAGGCTCCTCCCGGCAGCGATCCGGAAGCCATCCGCGCCCTCGGCTGGTGGCGTGCCACCTGGGATGGCTTGCTCGGCCTGGGCCGCCCCCTGCTGCTGGGTCTGAGCATCTTCGCCGTGGTCGCCGGCCTGCTCACCTACTGGGGCATCATGCTGCTCTGGCGTCTGCGCACCGCCTGGAACTGGAAACGCCGCCGCAAACGGAGCTCCTATGAGCCCTGACGCCATGCACGCCGCGCCCTTCGCCGAAATGGCCCTGCTGCTGGGCATCACCGCCGCCGCCGGAGCCCTGGCCACGCGCCTGAAGCAGCCGGTGCTGATCGCCTATATCGTCGTCGGCATCCTGGTGGGACCGGCGGTGTTCGGGCTGGTGCAGGCGCACGACCAGATCGACCTGCTCGCCCAGATCGGCGTGGCGGTGCTGCTGTTCCTGGTCGGCCTCAAGCTCGATCTCCAGCACGTCCGCCACATCGGCCCGGTGGCCCTGGCCACCGGCCTGGGACAACTGGCCTTCACCATCCTGTTCGGCTTCTTCATCATCCTGGCCCTGGGCAAGGGGGTGATGGAAGCGCTCTACGTGGCGGTGGCGCTGACCTTCTCCAGCACCATCATCATCGTCAAGCTGCTGTCCGACAAACGCGAACTGGACTCCCTGCACGGCCGCATCGCCGTCGGTTTCCTCATCGTCCAGGACATCGCCGTGGTCGTCGCCATGATGGCCATGAGCGCCCTGCGCGGCGCCGACCAGGCCGCCGGCTGGGAGGTGGCGGTCTCGCTGCTGGCGCGCGTGGCGGGGGCGGCGGTGCTGGTCTACCTGCTCATGCGCTACGTGTTGCCCGGCCTGGTGCGCGTCATGGCCCGCTCGCAGGAGCTGTTGCTGGTGTTCGCCATCGCCTGGGGCACCGGCCTGGCCGCCCTCGGCGAGTGGGCGGGTTTCTCCAAGGAGGCGGGCGCCTTCCTCGCCGGCTTCTCGCTGGCCTCCACCTCCTACCGCGAGGCCATCAGCGCGCGCCTGACCGGCATCCGCGATTTCCTGCTGCTGTTCTTCTTCATCGACCTCGGCGCCAAGCTGGACTTCTCCACCCTGGGCGGGGAGATCGTGCCGGCGATGGTGCTGTCGGCCTTCGTGCTCATCGGCAATCCCCTCATCGTCATGGCCATCATGGGCTACATGGGCTACCGCAAGCGCACCGGCTTCCTCGCCGGCCTCACCGTGGCGCAGATCAGCGAGTTCTCCATCGTCTTCGTGGCCATGGGCATCAGCCTCGGCCACGTCGGTATGCAGGCCCTGGGACTGACCACCCTGGTCGGCGTGGTGACCATCGCCCTGTCCACCTACATGATCCTGTTCTCGCACGCCCTCTACGACCGCCTCGCGCCCTGGCTCGGCGTGTTCGAGCGCAAGCGGCCGCACCGTGAACTGGCGGTGGAACGCCAGCCGCACGGCACCTCGCGGCCCGACATCGTGGTGTTCGGCCTGGGCCGCTACGGCGAGCGCCTGGCCCGGCGCCTGAAGGACTCCGGCCTGGCGGTGCTGGGTGTGGAGTTCGATCCGGAACTGGTGCGCCGCCTGCGCGCCCAAGGCATGGAAGTGCGCTTCGGCGACGGCCAGGACGCGGATTTCATGGAAAGCCTGCCGCTGGAGGGCGTGCCCTGGGCGGTCAGCACCCTGCCCGACCTGGAATCCAACCGCGCCCTGCTGCACGCCCTGGCGACGCGCGGCTTCGCCGGCGAGGTGGCGATGGTCGCCCGCGACGACGCCCAGGGCGCCGCCCTCAAGCGGGCCGGCGCGCCCACCGTGTTGTATCCGTTCCGCGACGCGGTGGATTTCACAGTGGAACACCTGGCGGGCCTGATCCGCTCGGAAATGGAGACGACATGAGCACGCACACACCCATCCTCGCCAGCACCGATTTCTCCGCCGCCGCCGAACGCGCCCTGCGCCGCGCCGCCCATCTTGCGCGTGAACTGGAACGCCCGCTGCACCTGCTGCACGTCTGCAACGAATTCACCTGGAGCAGCCTGCGCACCCTGCTGGCGCAACCGCCGGGTTTCGACCTGCGCACCGACCTGGCCGCGCGCCTGCGCGCCGCCGCCGAGGCCCTGGCCGCGCCCGGCGCGCCGGCGGCGGACAGCACCGTGCTGCTCGGCCGCGCCGCCGCCGGCATCATCACGCGGGCACGAGAAATCGAAGCCGGCCTGGTGGTGCTGGGCGCGCACGGCGAGGGTCTGGCCAGCGAACTGGCGCTGGGCGGCACCGCCATCAAGGTGCTGCGCGCCAGCCCCTGTCCGGTGCTGGTGGCGCGCGGCGATCCGCAACGGCCCTATCGCCGGGTGCTGCTCGGCACCGATTTCTCGGAAGCCTCGTCGCGTGCCCTGCGCGCCGCCCTGGACTGGTTCCCCGCCGCCAGCCTGGGCGTGGCGCACGTCCTCGGCGCCACCCACGCGGAGCGCCTGCGCCACCTGCCGGCGGTGGCACAGCGCGAGGCTGCCCTCCATCTCGAACGGGAACGTGAGGCGGCTGCGCGAAACCTGGCCGCCTTCGTAGCCGACGCCGACTACCGCGCCGCCCCGGACATCGACAGCATCCTGCGCGAGGGCTACGCCGCCGGCGTGCTGCTGGAGGAGGTCGCGCGCGCCGGCGCCGACCTTCTGGTGGTCGGCCGGCACGGCCATTCCGCCCTGGACGAGCGCCTGCTCGGCAGCGTCGCCCTCAACCTGTTGCACCACGCGCCTTGCGACGTCCTGCTGGTGCCCTGATCGGCGGGTACCACGATCGTGGTGCGCTACACGTAGAATGACCGGCATGAAACGCGCGGCAACCACCCTGGTCTGGCTTGGCCTTCTGTCTGGAGCGGCGACCGCGCATGCCGGACAGATCTACAAGTGGATGGACAGCGCCGGCCAGGTGAACTACTCGTCCTCGCCACCGCCGGCGGGTACGCGGGCGGAACAGATCGGGGTGCCGCCACCTCCCTCTCGGGAGGAGGTGTCGCAGGCGCAGGAACGCGCACAGCGCGACGCGGAACAGGGACGCGAGTTTGAAAAGCTCCGCCTGGAACGGAAAGCTGCGCGCCAAGCCGAGGAGGCCCGGCTGAAAGAGTCGGAGGAGGCGCGGCAACCCGTGGTGATCGAAAAACCGGTATACGTTCCACGGCCGGCCTATCCGCCGGCGGTGCGCCACAAGTCCGGCAAACCCGACGAGAATCCGCGGCCCAGGCCGGCACCCCGGTAGCCACGCCATGCGCGATGATCCCCGCGGCCTCTCTCCTGCCGAATTCGCCCTGCTCATCACCCGCGCCAACGATCTGC
The DNA here is from genome assembly GCA_016873935.1 of Betaproteobacteria bacterium. Taxonomy (GTDB): domain Bacteria; phylum Pseudomonadota; class Gammaproteobacteria; order Burkholderiales; family Thiobacillaceae; genus PFJX01. The sequence continues at coordinate 4,936 of VGVT01000027.1, forward strand.
TGACCCGCCTGGACACCTGGTTGCCACCAGTGCCGCCGCCGGTGGACTGGCGCACCACCCTGGCCTGCCGCTGGCGCAAGCCGATGGGCCGGGGCATGCTGGCGCCGGTTGCCACCCTGAACTGCCCGCCCTGGCAGGCGCTGACCGGCATCGACGCGCAGAAGGCGGCCCTGGACCGCAACATCCGCCAGTTCCTGCGGGGACTGCCGGCCAACAACGTGCTGCTTGCCGGCAGCCGGGGCTGCGGCAAATCCTCTCTCATCAAGGCCCTGCTGCCGCGCTACGCCAGCAAAGGCCTGCGCCTGGTGGAAGTGGACCGCGACGATCTCATCGACCTGCCGGACATTACCGACCGGCTGGCCCAGCAAGCCGGCAAGTTCATCCTGTTCGCCGACGACCTTTCCTTCGAGCCCGGCGATGCCGCCTACAAGCCCCTGAAGGCGGCCCTCGACGGCTCCGTCGCCGGCCTGCCGGACAACGTGATGCTCTGCGCCACCTCCAACCGGCGCCATCTCATGCCCGAGTTCTTCGCTGAAAACGCGGCCACCCAACACCTGGGCGGCGAGGTCCGCCCCGACGAAAGCATCGAGGAAAAGATCAGCCTGTCCGACCGCTTTGGCCTGGTGCTCACTTTCTACCCCTTCAACCAGGACGACTACCTGTCCATCGTCGCCGGCTGGGTCACCGCGCTGGGCGGCCAGGCGGACGAGGCCATGCGCACACAGGCCCTGCAATGGGCCATCCAGCGTGGCGGCCGCTCCGGTCGGGTGGCGCAACAGTTCGCCCGGGACTGGGTGGGCAGGCAGGGACTGCGGCGCAAGTCAACGAAGGCTTAACCCTCCGCAGGAGCAGGTGCGGGATCCGGCTCGGGATTTCAGCGGGCCCTTGCCGAGGACGCCTGCTCCGACCAAGATTCGGCAACGTAGAAAAATGGGGAGTTCCGCATGACCCTGGCCGTCGTCAGCAGCCGCGCCCTGGCCGGCATGGAAGCGCCGGAGGTGGTGGTGGAGGCGCATCTGGCCAACGGCCTGCCGTCCTTCACCCTGGTGGGCCTGCCGGATACCGAGGTGAAGGAGGCGCGCGACCGCGTACGCGCGGCCCTGCTGCAATCCGGCTTCGAGTTTCCGCAACGGCGCATCACCGTCAACCTGGCGCCGGCGGACCTGCCCAAGGAATCCGGCCGCTTCGACCTGCCCATCGCCATCGGCCTGCTGGCCGCCTCCGGGCAATTGCCGGGCGGGGCGCTGAAGGACTACGAATTCGCCGGTGAGCTGGCGCTGACCGGGCAGTTGCGGCCGATACGCGGCGCCCTGGCGATGATGCTGGGCGCCGCCCGCGCCCGCCGCGCCTTCATCCTGCCGCGCGCCAGCGCCGAGGAGGCGGCCCTGGTCGAGGACGCCGAGGTTTACGGCGCCGACAGCCTGCTCGCGGTGTGCGCCCACCTGATGAACCGGGAGGCGCTGCCCCGCGCGGTTCCACGTGAAACATCGGCGGCGCCGGCCTATCCCGATCTCGCCGACGTGAAGGGCCAGCAGGCGGCGCGGCGGGCCCTGGAGGTGGCCGCGGCGGGGGGGCATTCCCTGCTCATGAGCGGCCCGCCCGGCACCGGCAAGTCCATGCTGGCGGCGCGTCTGCCCGGCATCCTGCCGCCGATGACCCAGGCCGAGGCGCTGGAATCCGCCGCCGTGCTGTCCCTGTCCGGCCAGTTCCGACCCGAGGCCTGGCGCGCGCGGCCCTACCGTTCGCCGCACCACACCGCCTCCGGCGTGGCCCTGGTCGGCGGCGGCAATCCGCCCCGGCCGGGCGAGGTCAGCCAGGCCAGCCACGGCGTGCTGTTCCTGGACGAGCTGCCGGAGTTCGACCGCAAGGCCCTGGAGGTGCTGCGCGAACCCCTGGAGGCGGGCCACATCACCATCTCGCGGGCGGCGCGGCAGGCGGATTTCCCCGCACGCTTTCAGCTCGTCGCGGCGATGAACCCCTGCCCCTGCGGCTTCCTCGGCCACCCCTCCGGCCAATGCCGCTGCACGCCGGAACAGGTGGCCCGCTACCGCGGCCGCATCTCCGGCCCCCTGCTGGATCGCATCGACCTGCACATCGAGGTGCCCGCCCTGCCCGAGGCCGAGTTGACCGCCGTGGCCGGCGGCGAGGATTCCGCCCGCGTCCGGCAGCGGGTGACCGCCGCCCGTGAACGCCAACTGCTTCGCCAGGGCAAGCCCAACGCGCGGCTGGCGGGCAAGGAGATCGACCTGCACTGCGGCCTCGACGACGCCGGCCAGACCCTGCTGAAACAGGCCATCACCCGTCTCAACCTGTCCGCCCGCGCCTACCACCGCATCCTGCGGGTGGCGCGCACGGTGGCGGACCTCGCGGGGCAAGCCGACCTGGGCGCGGCGCATGTCGCCGAAGCGGTGCAGTACCGGCGCGGCATCGGCACCTGAGCCGGGCCATAATGCCGTCGGCACTAACGGACATAACATTCAGAAGACGCCCCGAAGCATGAATGTGATGTCCGTTTCCCTCACCCCCAACCCCCGCTCCGCGCCCCACGGCTGGCGATGCATCGCCAGCCGGCTGCGAGGGCGGAATGCTGTGCATTCCGAATTCCCCTCTCGCCCCGCCTGCGGGAGAGGGGAGCTTCGAGAGTCGCTGATGCGACTTTCTCGTTAATCCACGCGAATCGCCATGCACGCACTCGAAAGCTGGACCGAGGAGAAACGTTCCGCCTGGTTGTACCGCGTCGTTTCCGACGCGGAATGCGGATCGACGCGCCAGGTGCTGTTCCTCGAGCTGGCCCGGGCCGCCGACCAGCAGGCCGTCCTGTGGGAGGCGGAGTTGAGGGAGGCGGGCGTCGCCGTGCCCGACACCTTCCGGCCGGACGCGCGAACCCGGCTGGTGGGCTGGCTGATCCCGCGCCTGGGCATACGCCCGCTGCGCGGGGTGTTGTCTGCCATGAAGGTGCGCGGCATGAGCCTTTACCATGCCGCCCAAGCGCCGCACGTCACGCCGGTCAGCCTCGAGCAGATGCGCGCCGAGCGGCACAAGATGGGCGGCGCCGGCAACCTGCGCGCGGCGGTATTCGGCGTCAACGACGGCCTCATTTCCAATACCAGCCTGATCCTGGGGGTGGCCGGAGCCGGCGCGGCGGCCGACGTGATCCTGCTTTCCGGCACCGCCGGCCTGCTCGCGGGGGCCTTTTCCATGGCCGCCGGCGAGTACGTGTCGGTCCGCTCCCAGCGTGAGTTCCATGAATACCAGATCACCCTGGAACGCGAGGAGCTGGACCAGTATCCGCAGGAGGAAGCCGCCGAACTGGCCCTCATCTACCAGGCCAAGGGCGTCGACGGCGAAGCCGCCCGGCACATGGCCGAGGCCCTGATCCGCGACCCGGACCGGGCGCTGGACACCCTGGCGCGCGAGGAACTCGGCCTCAACCCGGACGAACTGGGCTCGCCCTGGCAGGCGGCGATCTCCTCCTTCCTGGCCTTCGCCTGCGGCGCCTTCATTCCCGTGCTGCCCTTCCTGCTGCTCTCCGGCCATACCGCCTTCAGCGGCGTGCTGCTGGCCAGCGGCATCAGCCTGTTTGGCGTGGGTGCCGCCATCAGCCTGTTCACCGGCCGGCGCGCCCTGCTCGGCGGCCTGCGCATGCTCGGCATCGGCGCCGCCGCCGGCGCCGCCACCTGGTTCATCGGCGGCGCCCTGGGCGTGGCCCTGGGATAGAATCCGCAGTCACACCGCAACCGCATTCCGTCATGGCCGAGCGCACCTTCAGCATCGAATTCTTCCCGCCCAAGACCCCGGAGGGCATGGCCAAGCTGCGCGAAACCCGCCGCCAACTGGCCCAGTTGAAGCCCAAGTTCTTCTCGGTGACCTTCGGCGCCGGCGGTTCCACGCGCGACCGCACTCTGGAAACCGTGCTGGAAATCCAGGCCGAGGGGCTGGCCGCCGCGCCGCATCTGTCCTGCATCGGCTCCACCCGCGACAGCCTGCGGGAAATCCTGGATACCTACCGCGCGCAAGGCATCCGCCACATCGTCGCCCTGCGCGGCGACCTGCCCTCGGGCATGGCAGAGCCCGGCGAATTCCGCTACGCCAACGAACTGGTGGCCTTTATCCGCCAGGAAACCGGCGACTGGTTCGAAATCGAGGTGGCGGCCTACCCGGAAACCCACCCGCAGGCGCGCAATTACCAGGAGGACCTGCGCAACTTCCAGCGCAAGGTGGCGGCCGGCGCCAACGCCGCCATCACCCAGTACTTCTTCAACCCGGATGCCTACTTCAACTTCGTCGACGATTGCGCCGAGCTGGGCGTGACCCTGCCCATCGTCCCCGGCATCATGCCGATCTCCAACTTCAGCCAGCTCTCGCGCTTCTCCGCCGCCTGCGGCGCCGAGATTCCGCGCTGGCTGGCGCGCAAGATGGAAAGCTACCTGGACGACACCGCCTCGATCCGCGCCTTCGGCCTGGATTTCATCACCGGCATGTGCGAAAAACTGCTCGACGGCGGCGCTCCGGGCCTGCATTTCTACGCCCTCAACCAGGCCGGCCTGACCAGCACCATCTGGCAGCGTCTCGGCATCGAAGAGTAGGTGCCGCGCATGGCCATGTCTGCTCCGCACGGCCGTTCCGAAGGAACCGACCTCCCCCTCGGGGGGATACGAGCGCAGCGAGTTAGGGGGCTGTTTCAGCCCGGGAGGACTCGATGAGAATACTGCTGGCCGACGACCACCCCCTGTTCCGCGAGGGCGTGAAACCGCTGTTGCGCCATCTGGAAAGCAACATCGAGGTCTTCGAGGCCGTCGATTTTCCGTCCGCCTTCGAAACCATGCGCCGCCTGGGTGACGTCGATCTGGCGCTGATGGACCTGAACATGCCGGGTATGGACGGCATCGACGGCGTCAGCCGCTTCCGCGCCCTGTTCCCCATCGTGCCGCTGGTGATGCTGACGGCCTCCGAGGAGGAGGGCCCCATCCGTCAACTGCTGGCGGCCGGCGTGCTCGGCTACATCACCAAATCCACCCCCAGGGACGGCATCCTGGCGGCCCTCCGGCAGGTCATGGCGGGCGGTATCTACACCCCGCCCGGCATGCTCGAGGCCGAGGAAGAAAAAGAGAATCTCCCCGCGCACTCCGCCGCCTACCTGGCCATAGTCCGCCGCCATCCCAGCCTGTCGCAACGTCACCTCGAGGTCCTGCGCCATCTGGTGAAGGGCCTCAGCAATCGCCAGATCGGCGAGGGCACCGTCAAGCTGCACGTGACGGCGATATTGCGCATCCTCAAGGTCGCGAACCGCACCGAGGCCGTCCTCGTGGCCCAGAAAATGGGGCTCGACGCCGACGACTGAGGAGCCCCCTCACCTGCCGGTGGTGATCTGCCTACCGGCCTTTTCCAGTTTCAATCCAGCCCTATGAAAACCATCTCCCTGATCCTGCTCATCACCGGCCTGCTGGCCGGTCCCGCCTACTGGGTGTACGCCAAGTTTTTCACCGGCAGCCGTGTCGCGCTGCTCAGCCTCGAGCGCGCCGACGCTGAAGCCACCGCGCCCTGGCGTTCGGCGCCCTTCGCGCTGAGCCCGGAGATGGCGCCGGTAGGCCTGATCCTGCACGCACAGGGCAGCTTCTCGCCGAACATGATGGAGAACAGCCCGCCCAAGGACCGTTATGCGTTGAAGCTGTACAGGAACGAGGAGGCGGCCCAGCCGCTGAACTTCACTCTGGGCGTGAAAAGCGTGGCCGACTCCAACCCGGTGTTCAAGGAACACCTGCTGTTCTTCAAGGTGGTCCAGGCCGGCCAGTACCGCCTGGAAGTCGCGCCCGTCGACGAAGCCGACATCAAGCTGGAGCGCGTGCAACTCGAAGTGCGCCAGCACCTGCACGAGCCCGACAACCGGATTGTCACCGGCGGCATGGTGGTGATGATCCTCGGCCTGCTGGGTTTCTTCATTTGACCGCTTGAGGAGAACGACCATGCGTTCCAGATATTCCGCCGGCATCGTCGCGCTGTTGGCCCTTTCGCTGTCCGTTCCGCTCGGGGCCACCCCGCCCGACCATGCCCCGGCGCACGGCTGGCGCAAAAAACACGATCCGGGCTATCTGGGCTACACCGGCAAGAAATGGGACCAGGACTACGGCATCCTTGCCGGCCGCTGCAACCGCGAGGCGGTGGGCGCAGTGCTCGGCGCGGCGGTGGGAGCCGCCGTCGGCAGCCAGATCGGCAAGGGCGACGGCAACAAGGTGGCCATCGTCGTCGGCACCGCACTTGGCGCCATCCTCGGCGCGCGTGCCGGCCGCGAGGCGGACCGCAATGACGCGGCCTGCATCGGCCACGCCCTGGAACTGGCGAAGGACGGCCAGCGCGTGGCCTGGAGCGATGACCGGGGCACCGCCTACCGGCTCAAGCCGCTCAGGGCCACCAGTCTGAACGGCCAGCCCTGCCGCGTGTTCGAACTGACGGTGGCTGGCAAGACCTCCCGCCAGACCGCCTGCCAGAGTGAACCGGGCGTCTGGGAGCTGCGATAAACAAAACAGCCCCCAGCCGGGGCGCGCTCAGGAAAACGTGGGCAGCAGGTTCTCCTCGCCCGCCAGCACCTCCTGGGCGCTGCCCACAAGCAAGGGATCGGGCGCGTGGGCGATGTGCACGTCCTTGTTCGGGTAGGGCAGGCTGTGCAAGAAGTGGCGCATGCAATTCAGGCGCGCCCGCTTCTTGTCGTCCGACTTGATCACCACCCAGGGCGAATCCGCCGTATCGGTGTGAAAGAACATGGCGTTCTTCGCCTCGGTGTACTGGTCCCACATGTCCAGCGACTTGATGTCGATGGGCGACAGCTTCCAGTGCTTGAGGGGATCGTCGCGACGGGAGATGAAACGGCGCAACTGCTCTTCCCGGCTCACCGAGAACCAGAACTTGTACAGGCGCACGCCGCTGTTCACCAGCATGCGCTCGAACTGGGGGGTCTGCCGCATGAACTCCAGGTACTGGTGCGGGGTGCAGAAGCCCATGACCCGCTCGACCCCGGCGCGGTTGTACCAGGAGCGGTCGAAGAAGACCATTTCCCCGGCGGTGGGCAGGTGCTGGATGTAGCGCTGGAAATACCACTGGCCAAGCTCCCGCTCGGACGGCTTGTCCAGGGCGACGACGCGGGCGCCGCGCGGATTCAGGTGCTCCATGTAGCGCTTGATGGTGCCGCCCTTGCCGGCGGCGTCGCGGCCCTCGAACAGGATGACGATCTTCTGGCCGGTATCCTTGACCCAGCTTTGCACCTTGAGCAGCTCGATCTGCAGCTTTTCCTTCTGCGCCTCGTAATCGCCGCGCCGGATCCGGGTGCGGTAGGGATAACTGGCCGGCAGGGCGGCATAATCGCTTTCCTCGCCGTGCCGTGCGGGGCGTGGGCCACCGCCATGGCCACCGGCTCGTGGCTGACCGCCTCGATCTCGGCGACAGCGGCCGGGTTGGCGTCATGGCCGGCGGGCGCCTGCGGCACCTGCACGTCGCCGTCCGGGGTGTGCACTACCACCACGGCTTCCGCCGCGTCGGGGGCGGCGTCCGGCGCCGGGGTCGGCGCCGGGGTCGCGGTCTTGGCCGCGGCGGGCCGGCGACGACGGGTCGGGGTGGCGGCAGCAGCGGAGTTCGCGGCGGGGGGGCGTTTGGTCACGGCCATGTTGTTCTCCTGGGTCGCAAAGTTTCAAATTATGACGCCGGCGATCCTTCACCGGCATCACGGTTATTTATTGTTGCGCGGACGGGGATGCTCGTCTGGAACATTCGATCTCCTTTATTTTCGCGCGCTTACAGACAAACTTAGGTAATTCATTCTTTGAGGACCATCATGAAATTCTTTGTTCTGCTCGCCCTACCCCTGTTTCTTGCCGGCTGCATCTCCTTCCATTCCAGCGAAACCCCCGCTCCTGTTTATGTCGACGCCTGCGCCAACAAGGAAAGCCAGTGCCGCGAAATCTGCGGCAACGCCGGCGTCCAGGCATTCAGTTGCAGCGCCCGCCCAGGCGAGGGCATCCACCTGAAGTGCGAATGCCGCAAGTCCGGCCAGGCGCTCTGATCCGTTCGCCATGCAACTTTCCCGCGCGTTGCAGTGCCAGGGCTTCGGCAGCCGCAAGGCCTGCCGGGAACTGGTGCGCGCCGGGCGGGTAGCCGTCAACGGCGCCGCTTGCCTGCATCCCGATCGGGAATTCGAGACCGAGCGCCTGATCCTGAACGTGGATGGCGAGGATTGGGTCTTCCGGGCGCACGCCTATCTGGTCCTGCACAAGCCCGCCGGCTACGAATGCTCGCGCCAGCCCCGCGACCATCCTAGCGTCTTCGCCCTGCTGCCGGCGCCCCTGGTCGCCCGTGGCGTGCAGTGCGTGGGTCGGCTGGACCAGGACAGCACCGGTCTGCTGCTGTTTTCCGACGACGGCGATTTCATCCACCAGCACACCTCGCCCCGGCGCGCGGTGGGCAAGACCTACCGCGTCACCTGCAAACATCCGCTGAGCGACGACATGTTGGAGCAACTGCGCCGCGGCGTCCTGCTCCGCGACGAGACTTCGCCCCTCGCCGCCCGCCGCTGCGTCCGCCTCGGGGAACACGAATTGGAGCTGACCATCGCCGAAGGCAAGTACCACCAGGTCAAGCGCATGCTGGCCGCCGCCGGCAACCGGGTCGTCCGCCTGCATCGCAGCGCGGTGGGTGGCTACAGCCTGCCCGCGACGCTGCCGGAGGGACACTGGCAATGGCTGGATGCGGCGGAACTGGAAATGTTGCGGTCAGCGCCCGCTGAGGTCTAAGGCCCCCCCCTTCAGCCGACCATCCTCGCCAGGAAGCGGTCCAATTGGTTGGCGAAGGCCTGGCGGTCGGCCTGGGAGAAGGCCGGCGGCCCGGACGTCGCCAGGCCGGCGTCGCGCAGGCCGGCCATGAAATCGCGCAGGTTGAGGGCTTCGCGGATGTTCTCCGGACTGTAGAACTCGCCGCGCGGGTTGAGGGCATGGCCGCCCTTTTCGATGACCTGGGCCGCCAGGGGGATGTCCGCCGTGATGACCAGGTCGCCCGCTTCCACCCGTCGGGCGATCTCGTCATCCGCCACGTCGAAGCCGTGCGGCACCTGCAGGGCCTGGATCCAGGGCGAGGGCGGCACCCGCAGCAGCTTGTTGGCCACCAGGGTGGTGGGGATGTGCTTGCGGTCCGCCGCCCGGAACAGGATGTCCTTGATCACCGCCGGCGTGGCGTCCGCGTCCACCCAGATGCGCATCAGCCTTTCCCCTCAAGCCACTCCAGCGCGCCCTTTCCCGCGGCCCGTCCACTGGCGATGCAGGCGGTGAGCAGGTAGCCGCCGGTGGGCGCTTCCCAGTCCAGCATCTCGCCGGCGCAGAACACGCCGGGCAGGGCGTGGAGCATGAGGCGTTCATCCAGGGCACCGAATTCGACGCCGCCGGCGCTGCTGATCGCCTCCTCCAACGGGCGCGGCGCCAGCAGGCGCAGGGGCAGGGACTTGATCGCCGCGGCCAGGCGGCCGGGATCGGCGAAGGTCCCGGCATCCAGCGCTTCGCGCAGCAGGGCCGTCTTCACCCCCTTCAACCCCAGCCGGCTTTGCAGATGGCTGGACAGGGAACGGGCACCGCGCGGATGCGTGATTTCCTCGATCAGACGCGGCAGTTCCCGGTCCGGCATGAGGTCTAGATGGATTTCCGCCGCGCCGGTGTGCTCGATGGCGTCGCGAAGGGAAGCCGAAAAGCCGTAGATCAGGCTGCCCTCGACACCGGTTTCGGTGATGACGAATTCCCCCCGGCGGTGTTCCCCGGCCCAATCCAGCACCACGGATTTCACCGGTTCACCTGCAAAACGCGAGCGGAAATGCTCGCTCCAGCCCACGTCGAAACCACAGTTCGCGGGCTTCAGGGGTACCACGCGGATGCCCCGAGCGGCCAGGACCGGCACCCAGGCGCCGTCGGAACCGAACTTGGACCAGCTGCCGCCACCCAGGGCGAGGACCACCACTGCGGCGCGCACGCGGACCTCGCCATCGGGCGCTTCGAACAGTAATTCCCCGCCATCCCAGCCCAGCCAGCGGTGGCGCACGTGCATATGGACGCCGGCCTGGCGCAGCCGGTGCAGCCAGGCGCGCAGCAGGGGCGCGGCCTTCATCGCCCTGGGAAACACCCGGCCGGAACTGCCGACGAAGGTTTCCACCCCCAGGCCTTCAGCCCAGGCGCGTAGATCGTCGGGGCCGAAGGCGGCGAGCAGGGGCTCGACTTCCCCTTGCCGTTCGCCGTAGCGGGCCAGGAATTTCTCCCGGGGCTCGGCATGGGTCAGGTTGAGGCCGCCCCGGCCCGCCAACAGGAATTTGCGGCCGAGCGAGGGCATGCGGTCGTAGAGGTCCACCTGCGCCCCGCCGGCCAGCAGGGTTTCCGCCGCCATCAGCCCGGCGGGTCCGCCGCCGATGACGGCGACGCGCGGGGAAATCCCCCCCGGCCCCCGTTTTGCAAAGGGGGGAGAAGCCGGGACGGGCAGTGTCACGCGGCTTTCCCGACCAGGCTCAGGGCCACCGCCTCGGCCACCTGGATGCCGTCCACCGCCGCCGAGAGGATGCCGCCGGCATAACCCGCGCCTTCGCCGGCGGGATACAGGCCGCGGGTGTTGCGGCTCTGGCGGTCGTCGCCGCGGGTGATGCGCAGCGGCGAGGAGGTGCGCGTCTCCACCCCGGTGAGTACCGCGTCATCCATGGCGAAGCCACGGATCTGCTTGTCGAAGGCGGGAATGGCTTCGCGGATCGTGGCGATGACGTAATCCGGCAGGCAGGTGGAGAGGTCGGTCCAGTGCACGCCGGGGGTGTAGGAGGGGATCACCGTGCCCGGCCCGGTGGAAGGCCGGCCGGCGAGGAAATCGCCGACCTTCTGGGCCGGCGCCGCGTAGCTGCGCCCCCCGACCTCGAAGGCCGCCGCTTCCCAGCGGCGCTGGAAATCGACGCCGGCCAGGGGGTTGGTTTGCGCATCGCCGGGGAAATCCGCCGGCGTGATGCCCACCACGATGGCGGCGTTGGCGTTGCGCTCGTTGCGCGAATACTGGCTCATGCCGTTGGTCACCACCCGGCCTTCCTCGGAGGTGGCCGCCACCACCGTGCCGCCGGGGCACATGCAGAAGCTGTAAGCGGAGCGACCATTCGAGGCGTGGTGCACCAGCTTGTAGTCGGCCGCGCCCAGCAGCGCATCGCCGGCCTGGGCGCCGAAGCGGCAGCGGTCGATGATGGACTGCGGATGTTCGATGCGCAGACCCACGGAGAAGGGCTTGGGCTCCATGAAGACGCCGCGCCGGTGCAACATCTCGAAGGTGTCGCGGGCGCTGTGGCCGAGGGCCAGGATGACGTGCTCGGTGGCGATGCGCTCGCCGTTTTCCAGCACCACGCCGCGCACCTGGCGGTCGATGATGTCCAGGTCCGTCACCTTGCTTTGGAAGCGGATCTCGCCACCCAGAGCGGTGATCGTCTCGCGCATGTGCTCCACCATGGACACCAGCTTGAAGGTGCCGATGTGGGGCTTGCTGACGTAGAGGATCTCCTCCGGCGCGCCCGCCTTGACGAACTCCTCCAACACCTTGCGGCCGTGGTGATGGGGATCCTTGATCTGGCTGTAGAGCTTGCCGTCGGAGAAGGTGCCGGCGCCGCCCTCGCCGAACTGCACGTTGGACTCCGGGTTCAGCTTGCCCTGGCGCCACAGGCCCCAGGTGTCCTTGGTGCGTTCGCGCACCGTCTTGCCCCGTTCCAGCATGACGGGCTTGAAGCCCATCTGCGCCAGCACCAGGCTGGCGAGCAGACCGCAGGGACCGGCGCCGATCACCACCGGCCGGGTGGGCAGGCCTTCTGGCGCGCGGGCGACGAACTTGTAGGCCATGTCCGGGGTGACGGCGACATGCTTGTCGCCCGCCAGGCGCTTGCGTACCGCTTCTTCGCGGGTGAGCTCGACGTCCACCGTGTAGACCAGGGCGATGTGGCCGCGCTTGCGGGCATCGTAGCCACGTCGGTGGATGTCGAAGCGGATGAGCTCGTGTTCGGGAATGCCCAGGCGGCGCAGGATGGCCTCGCGCAGGGCGCTTTCCGCATGGCCCAGGGGCAGTTTCAGTTCGGTGAGTCTGAGCATGGCATTCGGTGGGCGGGCGGAAGGCAAGCTGTCACACTTCCGCAAAGCTCCTATTGTCCCGTCGAAGCATGCTCTCCGATACCCCCGATCTCATCGGCTACGGCGCCGCCGTGCTCACCACCGCCGCCTTCGTGCCGCAGGCGGTGAAATCCTGGTTCAGCCGCGACCTGTCCGGCATCTCGCTGGCCATGTACGGCCTGTTCACCTTGGGGGTGGGCCTCTGGTTGATCTACGGCCTGGCCATCGGCAGCTGGCCGGTGATCCTCGCCAACGGCATCACCTTCGTTCTCGCCGGCACGGTCCTTGCCTTGAAGATACGGCACTCTCGCCGTAAGTGAGCGCTAACATTCCCATTCCAGGCAGCGCCATTCGCCATTCTCGATGCCGTCCAGTACGGCCGCTTCCGGCTCCCGTCCGGCCACGGCGGTCGCGGCCTGGATCGGGATTTCATGGGAGACGGCCAGTACCACCGCATCCGGACAGGCGGCGGCAAGTTCGTCCAGGAAAGCGCGCACCCTCTGCATCTGTTCCAGGAAGGACTCCCCCTCCTCCGGCTTGATATGCACCGGGTCCGGGCGCACCAGGCCGTTGAAGACTTCCACCGGCTGGCCGTCGAGTCCGGAATGGCGCTCGTCCAGGCGGGCATCCTGGATCAGGGGAAGGTCGAGCCCCAGGCCGGCCAGCAGGATTTCCGCGGACTGGCGCGCGCGCGGAAACCGGGAGGCGTAAGCCCGGGTGAAGGGAATGCCCCTCAACCCCGCGACCGCTTCCCGCGCCTGCTGGCGGCCCCGTTCAGTCAGGTTCACCGGGCAGGCGGGGTCGTCGTTGATGACGTCCGCCACGTTCGCCTCGCTTTCGCCGTGGCGGACCAGGTAGAGCTTCACTGTCGGCTCAGCGGTCGCCCACGGTGAGAGAACGGCCGGTGTCGGCGGGCCCCAGGGAAAGCAGATAGGGCACGGCGGTCTTCGCCCATTCCTCCGGGCTCGGATACAAGCCCGCGTCGTCGCCGAAGCAGGCGCGCAGCATGTCGGTATCGATGATGCCCGGCGACAGAGGAATCGCCGCCATGCCCGGGGGGAGTTCCTGGGCCAAGGCCTTGCTCAGCCCTTCCATGGCCCATTTGCTGGCGCAGTAGGGCACCACGTTGGGGTCCGTCTCCCGACCCCAGCCGGAACTGAAATTGACGATGACGCCGGAGCCTCGCGCCAGCATGGCCGGCACGAAGTGGCGGATGACGTTGGCCACGCCCTTGATGTTGATGTCCACCAGATCGTCGAACTCGGCCGCCGGAACCTGCCAGAGCGGGGCGTTGCGGTTGATCACCGCGGCGTTGTTGAGGAGCAGATCGGGTGGGCCGAAGTCACACAGGACGGAGACCGCCCAGGCCGCCACCGCGTCGTCGTCGCGCACGTCGACGACGGCGAAATGGTGACCGGGAGCATGCGCCAGGTTGAGCGCGGCGATGGCATTGCCATCGCGGCCACAGCCCACGACGACATGGCCACGCTCGAAAAAACCGGCGGTCAGGGCCCGGCCCAGGCCGCGGCTGACGCCGGTGATCAGAACCTTCCTGGCCGGCAGGTCAGACATCCAGGTTGCGCACGCCCAGAGCGTTGGTCTCGATGAAGTTGCGGCGCGGTTCCACTTCCTCGCCCATGAGGGTGGTGAAGATGCCGTCTGCCGCGATGGCATCCTCGATCTGCACCTTGAGCAAACGGCGCACCTTCGGGTCCATGGTGGTTTCCCAGAGTTGCTCCGGATTCATCTCGCCCAGGCCTTTGTAGCGCTGGATGCCAAGGTTCTTGCGCACCTCGTCGAGCAGCCAGTCCAGGGCCTGCTTGAAATCGTAGGCCGGCGTCCTGGCTTCGCCCCGGCGGATTTCCGCGCCGGGCTGGATGAGGCCGGTGAGGATTTCCGTGGTGCGGCGGAGTTGGTCGTAGTCGCCGCCCTCGATGAAGTTCGCGTCGAGGAAACTGGTGTGGCCGATGCCGTGGCGGGTCTTGGTGATTTCCAGGCGGAAGGCGGGGTCGCCCTCGTGCTGGACGGGGGTGATCTTCACCGGCCCGAGTCGGGTCAGTTCCACGGTAAGCAATTCGGCCGCCCGCTTGGCTTCCTCTTCGGTGTTGAGGCTGATGGCGGGAATCTTCAGCAGGCTGTAGAGCACGTCCGCGTCCATGCGCCGGGCGAGACGCTCGATCATGGCTTCGGCCAGCAGGAATTCTCGGGCGATCCGCTCGAAGCTGTCCTTGGGCATGGCCTCGGCGCCGGTCGCGGGGATCAGTTCGGCGCCGTTGAGGGCTTCCCGCAGCAGGTATTGCTTCAGCTCGTAGTCGTCCTTGATGTAGGTCTCGCGCTTGCCCTGCTTGACCTTGTACAGCGGCGGCTGGGCGATGTAGATATGGCCGCGCTCGACCAGCTCGGGCATCTGCCGGTAGAAGAAGGTGAGCAGCAGGGTGCGGATGTGCGAGCCGTCCACGTCCGCGTCGGTCATGATGATGATGCGGTGGTAGCGCAGCTTGGCCGGGTTGTAGTCGTCCTTGCCGATGCCGGTGCCCATGGCGGTGATGAGGGTGACCACTTCCTGGGAGGACAGCATCTTGTCGAAGCGGGCCTTTTCCACGTTGAGGATCTTGCCCTTCAGGGGCAGGATGGCCTGGAACTTGCGGTCGCGGCCCTGCTTGGCGGAACCGCCGGCGGAGTCGCCCTCCACCAGGTAGAGCTCGCAGAGGGCGGGGTCCTTTTCCTGGCAGTCGGCCAGCTTGCCGGGCAGGCCGGCGGAATCCAGCACGCCCTTGCGCCGCGTCATCTCCCGCGCCTTGCGCGCGGCTTCCCGGGCCCGCGCGGCCTCGACGATCTTGCCGCAGATGATCTTGGCGTCGGCGGGCCGCTCCAGCAGGAATTCGGCCAACTTGGCGGAGACGGTTTCCTCCACCGCCGGGCGGGCCTCGGAGGACACCAGCTTCATCTTGGTCTGGGAACCGAACTTGGGATCGGGCATCTTCACCGAGAGCACGCAGGCCAGGCCTTCGCGCATGTCGTCGCCGGTGATCTCCACCTTGGCCTTCTTGGCGATCTCGTGTTCCTCGATGTACTTGTTGATCACCCGCGTCATCGCTGCGCGCAGGCCGGTCAGGTGGGTGCCGCCGTCGGACTGGGGGATGTTGTTGGTGAAGCAGAGCACCTGTTCCTGGTAGCCGTTGTTCCATTGCATGGCCACCTCGCTGGTGATGATCACACCGCTTTCCCCCACCTTGGATTCGCCGGTGGCGTAGAACACGTTCGGATGCAGCACGCTCTTGGTGCGGTTGATGTATTCGACGAAGCCCTTCACGCCACCGGAGAAGGCAAAGTTCTCATGGCGGCCGTCGCGCTCGTCGATGAGTTCGATCTTGACGCCGTTGTTGAGGAAGGACAGTTCGCGGATGCGCTTGGACAGCACGTCGTAGTGAAAATCGATGAGGCCGAAGATCTCCTCGTCGGCGGAGAAGTGCACCTCGGTACCGCGCCGGGCGGTATCGCCCAGCACCTTCAGGGGCGAGACTTCGACGCCGTTCTGGGTCTCGATGACGCGATCCACCGGCACGCCGCGGTGGAACTCCATGAAATGCTTCTTGCCGTCCCGGTGGATGGTCAGGCGCAGCCACTTGGACAGGGCGTTGACGCAGGACACACCGACGCCGTGCAGACCGCCGGAGACCTTGTAGCTGTTCTGGTTGAACTTGCCGCCGGCGTGCAGCACCACCATGACAATCTCGGCGGCCGAACGCTTGGGTTCGTGTTTGTCGTCGAACTTGATGCCGGTGGGAATGCCCCGGCCGTTGTCCGAGATGGAGATGGAGTTGTCCGGGTGGATGATGACCTTGATGTCGTCGCAGTATCCGGCCAGGGCTTCGTCGATGGCGTTGTCCAGCACCTCGAACACCATGTGGTGCAGGCCGGAGCCGTCCGAGGTATCGCCGATATACATGCCGGGACGCTTGCGTACCGCCTCCAGGCCTTCCAGTTGCTGGATGCTGTCCTCGTCGTAGCCGCCGTTGCCGGTACCGTTCTGTTGTTCCACGTGAAACCTTCTTTCTGGGTAATGAATGAACGGGGCGAGGCTCCAGTTGGTGCCTCGCCCCTCGCTCCCCGCTTGCTTATATGCGCATCGGCATGACCACGTAGCGGAAGTTCTCCTCGCCAGGCACGGTGATCAGAAGGGAACTGGTGGGATCCCCGAAGCTGCACTGCACGGCTTCCGCCGTCAGGTTGTTGAGCACGTCCTGCAGGTACTGGACGTTGAAGCCGATGTCCAGGGGTTCGCCGGCATAGTCGATGTCCAGTTCCTCCTGCGCCTCCTCCTGCTCGTTGTTGCTACAGGCGATGCGAAGGCTGCCGGCGGTCATGGCGATGCGCACGCCCCGGTACTTGTCGTTGGTGAGAATCGCCGCGCGGGTCAGGGACTGCGACAGTCGCTGGCGCTTGATGACGAAGTTCTTGTCGTGCCCCACCGGGATGACCCGCTGCCAGTCGGGAAACTTGCCGTCCACCACCTTGGAGCGCAATTCGAAATCGGGCCGGCGGAACACCACCTGGCTCTGGTTGATCTGGATGTGCACCGGGTCGTCGCCATCGCCCAGCAGCTTGCCCAGTTCGAGCACGGTCTTGCGCGGCAGGATCACGTCCACGCCCTGCGTCACCGCATCCTCCAGATCGACGCCGTCCACGGCCAGGCGGTGACCGTCGGTGGCCGCCACGGTAAGACGCTTGCCCTGCACCGAAAACAGCATGCCGTTCAGGTAATAGCGGATGTCCTGCACCGCCATGGCGTACTGCACGCGCGACAGCAACTGCTTGACCTTGCCCTGCGGCAGGCTGAAGGCCTGACCCTGGCCCTCGGGAATCTGCAGTTTTGGGAAGTCCCGCGCCGGCAGGGTTTGCAGACTGAAGCGGCTGCGCCCTGCCTGCACCTTGAGTAGTTCACCGCTCAGATCGAAGGCAATCGGCTCCAGGTCGGGAAGGGAACGGCAGATGTCCAGCAGCTTGCGCGCAGACACCGTCAGGGCAGCGTCCGCCGCACCCGGTTCCTCCGCCCAGGTGCTGATCTGCAGTTCAAGATCGGTGGCGATGAAGGCGGCGCGGCCGCCGGTGACTTCGACCAGCACGTTGGAAAGGATGGGCAGGGTGTGCTTGCGTTCCACCACGCCCGCCACCGCCTGCAGAGGTTTGAGCAGGGCGTCCTTGGATGTTTTCAGTACAAGCATGGATATTTTCCTGATGTTATTGATAGGTCAGCGTGTCTCTTCCGGATAAGCGCGGAAAGTTTATCAAAATCATCGAGTTAAGCTGTGGAAAAATAGGTGGGTAAGCCTGTGGGCGGCAAGGGGAGGAAATGTGGGTAATTCCTTGCCGGTGAAGAAGAGCGACCTTTATGCACAATGTGTCCAAGGCTTGCGCACATACTTATCCAGTCAGGACCTGGATCAACAGGGTGTAGTCCTTGCGCAGGCCGGCGTCGGAGGCCTTGAGTTCCTCGATCTTGGCGCAGGCATGCAGCACCGTCGTGTGGTCGCGGCCGCCGAAGGACTGGCCGATCTCCGGGTAGGAAAGGTCGGTCAGTTCGCGCGCAAGATACATGGCCATCTGGCGGGGACGCGCCAGGGCGCGCGTGCGTTTTTTCGAATACATCTCCGCCACCTTGATCTTGAAGTAGTCGGCGACGGTTTTCTGGATGTTCTCGATGGAGATCTGGCGTTTCTGCACCGCCAGCAGATCCTTCAGCGCCTCCTTGGCGAGTTCCACAGAGATGGGCTGCTTGTTGAAGCGCGCATAGGCAATGACCCGCTTCAAGGCGCCCTCCAGTTCGCGCACGTTGGAGCGCACCTGCTTGGCGATGAAGAAGGAAGTGCCCTCGTCCAGATCGGCCTTTTCCAGGCGCGCCTTGTCCAGCAGGATGGCCACCCGCATTTCCAGTTCTGGGGGTTCCAGCATTACGGTCAGGCCCCAGCTGAAACGCGACTTGAGGCGTTCCTCGATGCCTGCCATGTCCTTCGGGAAGGTATCGCTGGTAATGATGACCTGCTTGTGTTCCTCGATGAGGGTGTTGAAGGTGTAGAAAAACTGTTCCTGGGTGCCTTCCTTGCCGGCGAAGAACTGGATGTCGTCGATGAGCAGCAGATCCAGGGAGTCGTAGCGGCGCTTGAAGTCGTCGTAAGAATTGGCGCGCACCGCCCGCACCATGTCGGACACATAGCGGTCGGCATGGATGTAGCGCACGCGGGCCTTGGGGTTCTGCCGCACCATGCGGTTGCCGATGGCCTGCACCAGATGGGTCTTGCCCAGACCGACGCCACCATAAACGAACAAGGGGTTGTAGCCGGCGCCCGGGTTGTCTGCGACTTGCAAGGCCGCGGCGCGGGCCAGGTCGTTGGCCTTGCCGGGCACGAAGGTGTCAAAGGTGAACAGGGCGTTGAGCCGAGTTTCATCGATACCGGCGGGTTTCTCGGTCTTCGCCGTGCCCGGGGCCGGATTGCGCACGCTCGCGGCCTTCGCGCCCGCGGCATCCGCCGGCTTGGCCGCGGGCGCGGAGGAAGGCGGCACGGGAGCGGGCTTGTCCGCGCGCGCTTCGCTGATGTTCAGCGAGACCGCCGGAGCTTCCGCGAAAAAACTGCGTGCCAGCAGGTCGATCTGCGGCAGGAACTTGTCGCGGACCCACTGCGCCACGAAACGGTTGGGCGCATGCACCACCACGTGCCCGTTACCCACGTCCACCACCAGGGGTTTGATCCAGGTGTTGAGCTGCTGGGCGTTCAGGGAACGCTCGAAATGGGCGAGGCAATGGCTCCAGAAGTCGTCCATGTCGCAGCGTGTGGGAAGGCCGGTGGGAGGGGAAGCGGGCATTCTAGCACCGAGCTTTCGCGAGCCGGAAAAGTTTGACAAATCAGGGGGCTAGCGGTCTAATACGACGCTTTTTCGCAGCTGACTTTTCCCCCGAGGATTCGCCATGAAACGTACCTATCAACCTTCCGTTGTCCGTCGCAAGCGCACACACGGATTTCGCGCGCGCATGAAGACCAAGGGCGGACGCGCGGTGATCAACGCGCGTCGCGCCAAGGGCCGCAAGCGCCTGGCGGTCTGACGCATCCGTCGCATCGCGGGCCGGGCGCCATGCCCCTCGCCTTCGGGCGGCACATGAAAATGCGCAAAACGGATGAGTTTTCATCCGTTTTTCGTTTCAAGTGTACGGGTGGCAACGCCGGACTCGCGGTCATGGCCGCGCCCAACGGGCTGGAGCATGCCCGACTGGGCCTCATCATCCCGAAACGGATCATTGCCGACGCGGTGCGCAGAAACCGGGTCAAACGGTTGCTCAGAGAGGGATTTCGTTTGCGGCAACATGAATTGCATGGTCTGGACATCGTCGCCAGGATGAAAGCCGAAATGACGGAAACCGACCTGCTCGACACCTTCGGCAGCGCCATGCTGCTTTGCGAATCCTGCGTGCGGAAAAGGCTCCGCAACGCCGCCGCGGCGCTCCCCGCCTGAGTTCACCCGCCTTCATACCTATCGCTAGCGATCGCCATGGATATCCAACGCATCATCGCGTTCATCGTGTTTTCCTTTTCCTTGCTCCTGCTCTGGGAGTCCTGGCAGAACTATTCGAATCCCAAGCCGGTTGCCGTCGAGGTACCCGCGGCACAGCAGGCCGCCGTGCAAGCCGCGGCCCAGGGCGCCGATCCGGCCAGCCTGCCCAAGCCCGGGCAATCGCTGAGCCCGGGCGCGCCGTCCGTCGAGGCTGCGCCGACGGAGCGCGGCGCCCGCGCCCGCGTCATCACCGATGTACTCGTCGCGGAGATCGACGCCAATGGCGGCGACCTGCGCGAACTGTTGCTGACCAACTATCTGCATCAGGAGAACTCGGACGCGCCCATGCGTCTGTTCGAGGAGAAGAGCGGCCGTAACTATTTCGCCCAGAGCGGTTTTGTCGGCGGTGGCTTGTCCACCCACAAGACGCCGTTCAGCCTGACCCCCGGCGAATACCGCCTGAAGGAAGGCGAGAACGCCTTGAGCGTCGAACTGCGCGCCAGTCTCGAGGGCGCCGAGGTGGTGCGGACCTATACCTTCCGCCGCGGCAGCTATCTGGTGGAGATCGACACCCGCGTGCGCAACCACCGTGGCGAGGCCATCGAAGCCTTCCCCTATTACCAGTTCCAGCGCCATGGCAAGGCCCCGGAAGGCGAATCCTGGATGGTCTACACGTTCACCGGGCCGGCCGTATATACCGAGGCCGGCAAGTTCCAGAAGATCACCTTCGAGGACATCGCCAAGGGCAAGATGGATTACGTGCGCGAAGCCCGCGATGGCTGGTTGGCCATGGTCCAGCACCACTTCGTCGCGGCCTGGCTGGCGCCGGAAGTCGCGGGCGGACAGGCGCGCGAGTTCTATACGCGGGCGCTCGGCAACGAAGACTACACTGCGGGCGTCATCCTGCCGGCCGTGAAGGTCGCGCCGGGCGGCGAGGCTTCCACCAGCATGCGTCTGTATGCCGGCCCGCAGGAGCTTTCAAAGATCAAGGCATTGGCGCCGGGCCTGGACCTGGTGGTTGATTATGGATGGCTGACCGTGCTGGCCTATCCTCTGTTCATCCTGCTCAATTGGCTGCACGGGCTGGTGCACAACTGGGGCGTGGCCATCATTCTGCTCACCGTCATCATCAAGCTGGTGTTCTTCCCCCTGTCCGCCGCCAGCTATAAGTCGATGGCCAAGATGCGCAAGCTGGCGCCCCGCTTGCAGCACCTCAAGGAACGCTTTGGCGACGACCGCCAGAAGCTGCACGAGGCCATGATGAAGATCTACAAGGAGGAGAAGATCAATCCGCTCGGCGGCTGCCTCCCCATCCTGGTGCAGATTCCGGTGTTCATCGCCCTCTACTGGGTGCTGCTCGGCGCGGTGGAACTGCGGCAGGCGCCTTTCGCCCTGTGGATCACCGATCTGTCGGTGCCGGATCCGTATTACATCCTGCCCATCGTCATGGCGATCACCTCGTTCATCCAGGTCAAGCTGTCGCCGGTTTCTCCCGATCCGGTGCAACAGAGGATCATGATGGCCATGCCCATCATGTTCTCCATCATGTTCATCTTCTTCCCCGCCGGCCTGGTGCTGTACTGGCTGATCAACAACGTCCTGTCCATCCTGCAGCAGTGGCATATCAACCGGCTTATCGAAGGCGGCACTGCGGCCGCCAACGATAGCAAGCACTAACTTACGTACCCCCTGGCCATGGCGGGCGTCCCTGCCGAAGCGATCGCCGCCATCGCCACCGCGCCCGGCCGCGGCGGCATCGGCGTGGTGCGGATTTCCTGCGCGGATCCAGAACCTTTCATCCAGGGCCTGTTCGGCAGGCCGCTGACCGAGCGCACGGCCTTATATGCGCGATTCCTGGATGCGTCGGGGGAGGCCCTGGATGAAGGCATCGCCATCTGGTTTGCCGCGCCGCGCTCTTTCACCGGCGAACACGTCCTGGAACTGCAGGGACACGGCGGGCCGCAGGTCTTGCGCATGCTGCTGGAGCGCTGCCTGGAGCTGGGCGCGCGGCCGGCCCAGCCGGGAGAATTCAGCCGCCGCGCCTTTCTCAACGGCAAGATCGACCTGACCCAGGCCGAGGCCATCGCCGACCTCATCGACGCCGGTAGTCGGGAAGCCGCGCGCGGCGCCCTGCGTTCCCTGGAAGGCGAGTTCAGTCGCCGCCTGAGCGCTCTGCGGGATGGCTTGGTGCACCTGCGCATGCTGGTGGAGGCCAGCCTGGATTTTCCCGAAGAGGATGTCGATTTCCTCGAGCAGGCCGATGCCTGCGGCATGCTGGAGCGTCTCGTGACAAGCCTCGATGCGGTACTGGCCGAGGCCCGCCAGGGCGCGATGCTGCGCGATGGCCTCAGCGTGGTCCTCATCGGCCAGCCCAACGTCGGCAAGTCCAGTCTGCTCAACCAGTTGGCCGGCTACGACGCGGCCATCGTCACCGATATCGCCGGCACGACCCGCGATACCCTGCGGGAAGCCATCAGCATCGATGGCGTACCCGTGCATGTCATCGATACCGCGGGCTTGCGCGAACCCGACAACCCGGTGGAGAAACTGGGCATCGAGCGCGCCTGGACGGCCGTTGGCAAGGCCGACCTGGCGGTGCTACTGACGGACGCGCAGCATGGGGTGGGTGAAAGGGAAGCCGATATCCTGGCGCGCCTGCCCGATATTCCCGTGCTGACCGTGCACAACAAGGTGGATTTGACCGAGGAAGCGGCACGCGTGTCGGCGGATGGCCGAGAACTCTGGCTTTCCGCCCTCACCGGCGAAGGCATCGGGCTGTTGCGCCAGGCCCTGCTGCAACGGGCCGGCTGGCAAAGCGCGGGCGAAGGCCTCTTCACCGCACGCGCCCGCCATCTGCAGGCCCTGCGGCGTGCCCGCGCGCATGTGCAGGCGGCACGCGGCGCGCGGCGGCAACTGGAACTGTTCGCCGAGGAATTGCGCCTGACCCAGCAAGCCCTGGCGGAAATCACCGGCGAATTCAGCGCCGACGACCTTCTGGGCGTGATCTTCAGTCAGTTCTGCATCGGCAAGTAGAAATGTGGCGAGACCGCGCCACCCAGGGCAGAGCGCGCGGAAGCGGGCGCCGCACTAGGCGGGGCGGGGCGGCGCACCCGCGCCGGAGCACGGGTTTGGACCGGCCGGGGGCGCGATGCGGTAGTGTCCCGAACCGTGTGCAAAAGCGTTTTCGAGACGGAAGCGAAGAGGTGGTCATGGTAAGAGGTTGATTGACGAGATCGACCCAGACCCTGAAGGAGGGCAAACCATGACCGAGAGAGAGCATAAGACGAAGCTGTCGCTGGTGGAAACGCTGGTGGCGAAGGACCGGGATCTGATGAAGGCGCTGATGAAGGAAGCGCTGGAAGAAGTCCTGGAAGGCGAGATGACGGAGCAGCTAGGTGCTGGGCGTGGCGAGCGAACGGAAGAGCGCCAGGGCTACCGTGCCGGGCACTACAGCCGGGGCTTGGTGACGCGGATCGGGAAGTTGGAACTG
>VGVT01000028.1 GCA_016873935.1 Betaproteobacteria bacterium
ATCGCTTCAACAAAAGCCAGCAGGACGCCTTCCTGCCGCATGTGGAGTCGGGCCTCATCACCTTCATCGGCGCCACCACCGAGAACCCCTCCTTCGAGGTGGTGGGCGCCCTCCTCTCCCGCGCCCAGGTCTATGTGCTGAAGTCCCTCGACGAGGCAGGCCTGGCGGCCTTGCTGGAACGGGCCTTGGCCCTGGGCGGGCTGGGCATTGCCCTGGACGAAGAGGGACGGAAGCTGTTGCTGGCCCAGGCCGACGGCGACGGCCGCCGCCTGCTTAACCTGCTGGAACAGCTCTCCACCGCCATGCGGGCGGCGGGACGTGCAAGCGCCGATGCCGCCTTCGTCGGCGAGGCCCTGGCCCCTTCCCGGCGCCGTTTCGACAAGGGTGGCGACGCCTTTTACGACCAGATCTCCGCCCTGCACAAGTCGGTGCGCGGTTCCAATCCCGACGCCTCGCTGTACTGGTTCTGCCGCATGCTGGACGGTGGCGCCGATCCCCTCTACCTGGGCCGGCGCATTTTGCGCATGGCGGTGGAGGACATCGGCCTGGCCGATCCGCGCGCCCTCACCACCGCCCTCGAAGCCGTAACCACCTACGAGCGCCTGGGCAGCCCGGAAGGCGAGCTGGCTCTCGCCCAGGCGGTCATCTATCTCGCCTGCGCCCCCAAGAGCAACGCCGTCTACGCCGCATTCGGCGCGGCCAAACGTTTCGTCGCCGAGGACGGCTCCCGTCCGGTGCCGGTGCATCTGCGCAACGCTCCCACCAAGCTCATGAAGGAACTCGGCTTCGGCCGGGAATACCGGTATGCCCACGACGAGCCGGAGGCCTATGCCGCTGGCGAACGCTATTTCCCCGACGAACTGCCACGCGACCCGCGTTTTTACCAGCCCACGCCAAGGGGCGTGGAAGCACGCATCGGCGAGCGATTGGCCCACTTCCGGCAACTCGACCTGGCCGCCGGAAAGCAGGATGCCCGAGAGGACGACTGATCCCTTGCGGCTTGCCTCGATCCCCCGCCGCTGCTAGAATCCGCGCGCTTTGCGTCCGGCATTCCGCCGGACCGGCAAATCCACACATCCGCGCCCGTTAAGGTGCTCCGTCCGGACTGGCGGAGTTCTTCGCGGATGGAGGCTCAACCTTAACCAAGGAGTTGTTCATGTCCGTGACCATGCGTCAAATGCTGGAGGCCGGTGTCCATTTCGGCCATCAAACCCGCTACTGGAATCCGAAGATGGCCCCGTTCATCTTCGGCCACCGCAACAAGATCCACATCATCAACCTGGAAAAAACGCTGCCGCTGTTCAACGACGCGGCCGCATTCGTGCGCCGTCTGGCGTCGAACAAGGGCAGCATCCTGTTCGTCGGCACCAAGCGCCAGGCCCGCGAGATCATGGGCGAGGAAGCCCTGCGCTGCGGCATGCCGTTCATTTCCCACCGCTGGCTGGGCGGCATGCTGACCAACTTCAAGACCGTGAAGCAGTCGGTCAAGCGCATGAAGGACATGGAGGCGCAACTGGCCGACACCGCCTCTCTTTCCAAGAAGGAAGCCCTGCACGTCCAGCGCGAGTACGACAAGCTGGTCAACAGCCTGGGCGGCATCAAGGACATGGAGCGCCTGCCCGACGCCCTCTTCGTGGTGGACGTGGGCTACCAGAAGATCGCCATCACCGAGGCCAACAAGCTGGGCATCCCGGTCATCGGCGTGGTGGACTCCAACAACACCCCCGCCGGCGTCGACTATGTCATCCCCGGCAACGACGACTCCAGCCGCGCCATCCGCCTGTACGCCCGCGGCATTGCCGATGCGATCCTGGAAGGCAAGTCTCAGGTCATCGAGGAAATGGTCTCGGAAAGCCAGGACGAGTACGTCGAAGTGGAAGATTCCGGCGAAGCCGGCGCGTCCTGAGTGTTACGCAATATCTTCGGCCGGAGCTTTCCGGCCGGACTTCTCACCGCTTCATGACGCCCCGCCCAACGGGGCGTTTTTCAATACGGAAAACAGGAGTTTGAAATGGCTGAAATCACCGCATCCATGGTCAAGGAACTGCGCGAGCGCACCGATGCGCCCATGATGGATTGCAAGAAGGCGCTGTCCGAGGCCGCCGGCGACATGCAGAAGGCCGAGGAAATCCTGCGCGTGCGCTTCGGCAACAAGGCCGCCAAGAGCGCCGGCCGCATCGCCGCCGAGGGCGTGGTGGCCATCCAGATCGCCGCCGACGGCAAGTCCGCCGCCATGGTGGAAGTGAACTGCGAGACCGACTTCGTCGCCAAGAACGACGACTTCCTGGCCCTGACCCGCGCCCTGGCCGAGATGGTGCTGAAGCAGAATCCCGCCGACGTCGCCGCCCTCTCCGCCCTGCCCTACAAGGGCAAGACTGTCGAGGAAGTCCGCACCGAACTGGTCGGCAAGATCGGCGAGAACATGTCCGTGCGCCGCTTCGTGCGTGTCGATGGCCAGGGCAAGTTCGCCAGCTACATCCACGGCAACAAGATCGGCGTGCTGGTCGACATCAGCGGCGACGAAGCCATCGCCAAGGACATCGCCATGCACATCGCCGCTTCCAAGCCCAAGTCCCTGGATGCCTCCGGCGTCTCCCAGGACCTGATCGACACCGAGCGCCGCGTCGCCATCGAGAAGGCCAAGGAAGCCGGCAAGCCGGAAGCCATGCTGGAGAAGATCGCCGAGGGCAGCGTGCAGAAGTTCCTCAAGGAAGTCACCCTGCTGTCCCAGCCCTTCGTCAAGGACGACAAGCAGACCGTGGAGCAGGTGCTGAAGTCCAAGAACTCGCAGTGCCACGGCTTCAGGATGTTCATCGTTGGCGAGGGCATCGAGAAGAAAGTCTCCGACTTCGCCGCCGAAGTGGCCGCGGCCGCCAAGGTCTGAGATGCAGCCGGTAGCGAGTAGCCTGTAGCGCGTAGCTACAAGCTCCGCTACCCGCTACGAACTACCCGCTAGCAGCCAGCCCCATGATCACCCGCATCCTGCTCAAGCTCTCCGGCGAGGCCCTGATGGGCAGCGACGCCTTCGGCTACAACGCCGAGACCATGGCCGGCATCGTCGGTCAGATCAAGGATGTGGTCGATCTGGGCACCGAGGTCGGCATCGTCGTCGGCGGCGGTAACCTGTTCCGGGGCGCCACCGGCGCCCTCGCGGGCATGGACCGGGCCACCGCCGATTCCATGGGCATGCTGGCCACCGTGATGAACGCCCTGGCCCTGAAGGACGCGCTCCAGGCCGTGGGCGTGGAGGCGCGGGTACAGACCGCCGTCACCATCGCCCACGTGGGCGAGCCCTTCGAACGGGACAGCGCGGTGCGGCATCTGGAAAAGGGCCGCGTGGTGATCTTCGGGGGCGGCACCGGCAACCCCTTCTTCACCACCGACACCGCTTCCGCCCTGCGCGGCGCCGAGATCGGCGCCGACCTGATGCTCAAGGCCACCAAGGTGGACGGGGTCTACACCGCCGACCCGAAGAAGGACCCGACGGCCACCCGTTACGAGAGCCTGACTTTCGACGAGGCCATCGAGAAGAACCTGGGCGTGCTCGATACCGCTGCCTTCGCCCTCTGCCGGGAACAGAAGCTGCCCCTGACCGTATTCAGTATCTTCAAGCCCGGCGCGCTCAAGCGCGTGGTCCTGGGCGAGCCGGAAGGCACCCGCGTGGTGCTCTAATCGAGGAGAGAAAGATGATCGCCGACATCAAGAAATCCGCCGAAGACAAGATGAAGAAATCCGTCGAGGCCCTGCGCGTGGAGTTCACCAAGGTGCGCACCGGCCGGGCCCATGCCGGCATCCTCGACCACGTCAAGGTGGATTACTACGGCAGCCCCATGCCCATCAGCCAGGTGGCCAACATCAGCGTCATCGATCCGCACACCCTTGGTGTGCAGCCCTGGGAAAAGAAGATGGCCGCGGCCATCGAGAAGGCCATCCGCGATTCCGACCTGGGCCTCAACCCCGCCTCCATGGGCGAGCTGGTGCGCGTGCCCATCCCCGCCATGACCGAGGAGCGCCGCAAGGAGCTGGTCAAGGTGGTGCGCGGAGAAGCCGAGGGCGGCAAGGTGGCGGTGCGCAACATCCGCCGCGACGCCATCGCCCATCTCAAGGAACTGCTGAAGAACCACGAAGTGGGCGAGGACGAGGAACGCCGCGCCCAGGACGAGATGCAGAAGATGACCGACAAGTACATCGCCGAGATCGACAAGCATCTGGCCGACAAGGAAAAGGATCTGATGTCGGTGTGATATAGCGGGTAGCTCGTAGCGGGTAGCTTGTAGCTATCATTCAGCGCGCCGAAGGCGCGGGAGCATTCAGCTACCGGCTACCCACTACCGGCTACCAGCTCGCCCCATGATCAAGCGCTTCCTCAGCTCCACCGCCACCGTCCCGGAAACCACGCAGGTTCCGCGGCACATCGCCATCATCATGGACGGCAACGGACGCTGGGCGAAGAAACGTCTCATGCCGCGCGTCGCCGGGCATGCCCAGGGTGTCGAACGCGTGCGCGACGTCGTCGAAGCCTGTATCCGCCGCGGCGTCGGCTACCTCACCCTGTTCGCCTTCAGTTCCGAGAACTGGCGGCGTCCGCAGGACGAGGTCAGCCGCCTGATGGAGTTGTTCGTCATGGCCCTGGAGCGCGAGGTGGAGCGCATGGCGGACAACGGCGTGCGCCTGAAGGTGGTGGGCGATCTGTCCCGCTTCGAGCCCCGTCTGCGCGAGCTCATCACCCAGGGCGAAGCGCGTACCGCCGGCAACACCCGCCTCACCGTTACCGTCTGCGCAAACTATGGTGGCCGCTGGGACATCCTCAACGCCATGAATGCCTGGCGGCGGGAGCATCCGGACGCCACCGAGATCGGCGAGGCGGAACTCGCCCCCTATCTTTCCATGGCCTACGCGCCGGAACCCGATCTGTTCATCCGCACCGGCGGCGAACAGCGCGTCAGCAACTTCCTGCTCTGGCAACTGGCCTACAGCGAGTTGTATTTCACCGATACCCTGTGGCCGGACTTCGACGCCAAGGCCCTGGATCAGGCCATCGCCTCCTACCGCAAGCGCGAGCGCCGCTTCGGCCGCACCAGCGAGCAGCTCCTTGAGCGTTAGAACCCGCGTTCTCACCGCCGCGCCCCTGATCGGCGGCTTCCTTGCCGCGCTGTATCTGGCTTCTCCAGCCGCCTGGATCGGCCTGACCGGCCTGGTGCTGCTGCTCGCGGCCTGGGAATGGGCGGCCATGGCGGGGCTGGGCCGGCTGCACCGCTTCCTCTATGCCACCCTGCTGTGCGCCGCCAGCCTGAGCCTGGCGGTAGCCCGCCCGGACATGCTGGAGCCCTATTACCCGGCGCTGGCCTTTTGGCTGCTGGCGCCCTTGCTGATGGCCAAGGGGGTCGTCATCCGCCCGCTTGCGCTGCATCTGTTGCTCGGCGCCCTGGTCCTGATCCCCACCCACCTGGCCATGGTGGCGCTGCGCGCGGATAGCCCCGAACTGTTGCTGTTCGTGGTCGGTATCGTCGTCATCGCCGACAGCGCCGCCTACTTCTCCGGCCGCCGCTTCGGCAAGCACAAGCTCGCCCCGCGCATCAGCCCCGGCAAAACCTGGGAGGGCGCCGTCGGCGCCGGCCTGGCGGTGACGGTATATGGCCTCGTCGTGCATTTCCTCGCCCCGGCGAATTGCGGCATCGCCTGCCTGCCCCAGATCCTGCCGGTGTTGTGGGCCCTGTTCGTGCTGTCTATCGTCGGCGACCTGTTCGAGAGCACACTCAAGCGCCAGGCCGGCATCAAGGACAGCGGCAATCTGTTACCCGGGCATGGCGGCGTGCTCGACCGCATCGACAGCCTGACCGCGGTGCTGCCCGCCGCCGTCCTGTTCTGGATGTGGCTGAAATGAGCGTACGCAACCTCACCATACTCGGCGCGACCGGCACCATCGGCGTCAACACCCTGGACGTGGTGGCCCGCCACCCGGACAGGTTCCGCGTCATGGCGCTCACCGGCCAGAACCAGATCGACAAGCTGGCCGAGCAATGCCGGCGTTTCCGCCCGCGTTACGCCGTGGTCCTCGATGCCGACAAGGCCCGCGCGCTGCAGCAGGCCCTGGCCGGCGAGGACACCGAGGTTCTGCACGGCGTCGAGGCGCTGGAGTTCGTCGCCGCCCTGCCGGAAGTGGACAGCGTCATGGCCGCCATCGTCGGCGCCGCCGGCCTGCGCCCGGCCCTGGCCGCCGCCAAGGCGGGCAAGCGGGTGCTGCTGGCGAACAAGGAAACCCTGGTCATGGCCGGCCGCTTCTTCATGCAAGCGGTGCGCGAACACGGCGCCACCCTGCTGCCCATCGACAGCGAGCACAACGCCGTCTTCCAGTCCCTGCCGGCCGGCTATACGGGCGACCCGGCCGCCCACGGCGTGCGCCGCATCCTGCTCACCGCCTCCGGCGGACCGTTCCGCGGCCGCGCCATCGAGACCCTGAAGGACATCACTCCGGAAGAGGCCGTGGCCCACCCCAACTGGGTGATGGGCAGAAAGATCTCGGTGGACTCCGCCACCATGATGAACAAGGGTCTGGAGGTCATCGAGGCGCGCTGGCTGTTCGACGCCCGCCCCGACCAGATCGAGGTGGTCATCCACCCCCAGAGCATCATCCACAGCATGGTGGAGTACCTGGACGGCTCGGTGCTGGCGCAGCTCTCCAACCCGGACATGCGTACCCCCATCGCCCACTCCCTGGCCTATCCGGAGCGGCTCGAAGCCGGGGTGAACTGGCTGGATCTGGCGAAGATCGGCAGCCTGAGTTTCGAAGCCCCCGATCTGCGCCGCTTCCCCTGCCTGGGCCTGGCCTATCAGGCCCTGGCCGCCGGAGGCGCGGCAACCGCCATCCTCAACGCCGCCAACGAGGAGGCCGTCGCCGCCTTCCTGGAGCGGCGCATCCCCTACCTGGCCATCGCCGCCACCCTGGATCAAGTCCTGCAAAAACTGGCGGGCGAAAAGGCGGATTCCCTGGAAGACCTGCTCGCCGCCGACGCGGCCGCCCGCGAAACCGCGCGGGAACTCATCGCCGCCGCGGCCGTCGGCATGGCATGACCACCCTGCTCGCCTTCCTGGCCACCCTGGCCATCCTCATCGTCTTCCACGAGTTCGGCCACTACCTGGTGGCGCGCCTGGCCGGCGTCAAGGTCCTGCGTTTTTCCGTGGGCTTCGGCAGGGTCGTCGCCAGCCGCACCGACCGCCACGAGACCGAGTGGGCCCTCTCCGCCATCCCCCTGGGTGGCTACGTCAAGATGCTGGACGAGCGCGAGGCGCCGGTGGCCGCCGAGGTCCTCGACCGGGCTTTCAACCGCAAGTCGCTGGGCGCCCGCGCGGCCATCGTCGCGGCCGGTCCCCTGGCCAATTTCCTGCTTGCCATCCTGCTGTTCTGGGGCTTGTTCATGGCCGGCACCCCGATCCTGAAACCGGTGCTGGGCGAGCCGCCGGCCGCATCCGCCGCCGCCCAGGCCGGCATCCGCGCGGGCGACACGGTGCTTGCCGTGAATGGCGAGCCGGTGGAAAGCTTCCAGGACCTGCACTGGCTGGTCCTTCGCCATGCCGTCGGCGGAGCCCCGCTGCGCCTGGACACGCGCGACGCGCACGGCCATCTCGCCTTCCGCACCCTGAGTCTGGCCGAGGCCGACGCCAACCTGGAACAGTCGCCTCTGCAGGTCCTCGGCCTGCAGCGTTTCCGCCCGCAACTGCCGGCCGTCCTCGGCGAACTCAGCGGCGACGGCGCGGCGGCGCGGGCCGGCCTGCAGGCGGGCGACCTGGTACTGGAAGTGGATGGCCAGGCCATCGAGCACTGGGAGGCCCTGGTCGATCGGGTGCGCGCCGCGCCAGGACGTCCCCTTGCCTTGCTGATCCAGCGTGACGGCGAAACCCGGACCTACACCGTGGTGCCGGTGGAGGTCGCCAGCGCCGGCGAGCGCATCGGCCGCATCGGCGTTGCCCCGCGCATGGATCCGGAACGCATGGCGCCCTACCTGGGCGAGGCGCGTTACGGCCCGCTCGATGCCCTGCAGCGCGCCGCCGCGCGCACCTGGGAATTGTCCGTGTTCAGCCTGGAAATGCTGGGCCGCATGATCGTCGGCCAGGTCTCCCTGAAGAATCTGTCCGGGCCCATCACCATCGCCGACTACGCCGGCCAGTCGGCGCAGACCGGCATGGCCTCGTTCGTCGCCTTCCTGGCCCTGGTCAGCGTCAGCCTCGGCGTGCTCAACCTGCTGCCGGTGCCGTTACTGGATGGAGGGCACTTGCTGTATTATCTCGCGGAGTTTTTGACGGGCAGGCCCGTACCCGAGCGGGTGCAGGAAATCGGCCAGAGGATCGGCATCGGTATTCTGGCACTGCTCATGTTCTTCGCGATTTTCAACGACCTCCAGCGACTCTTCCTCGGATAAGCCTTCCCATGGTTTCCTTTCGCCCCAGCCTGCTGGCCGTCGCCTTGCTTGCCGCAACCCAGGCGCAGGCCTTCCAGCCATTCCAGATCAAGGACATCCGTGTCGAAGGTATCCAGCGTACCGAAGCCGGCACGGTTTTCAGCTACCTGCCGGTCAAGGTTGGGGAAACGCTGACGCCAGATAAAGCTTCCGAGGCCATCAAGGCCCTGTATGCCACCGGCTTCTTCAAGGATGTTCGACTGGAGACCGGCAACGACGTGCTCATCGTGATGGTCGAGGAACGCCCCGGCATCGCCAGCGTCGACTTTACCGGCATGAAGGAATTCTCCAAGGACGACATCAAGAAGGGCCTCAAGGATCTCGGTCTGGGCGAAGGCCGCATCCTCGACAAGGCACTGTTGGACAAGGCCGAACAGGAACTCAAGCGCCAGTATTTCAACCGCGGCATGTACGCCGTGCAGGTCAAGGCCACCACCACGCCGCTGGAACGCAACCGTGTGGCGGTGAACTTCGACGTCACCGAGGGCGGTGTGGCCAAGATCCGCTCCATCAACATCGTCGGCAGCCAGGCATTCAAGGAAAAGGACCTGCTCAAGCTGTTCAACCTCACCACCCCCACCTGGATGTCGTGGTGGAGCAAGAACGACCAGTATTCCAAGCAGAAGCTCGCGGGCGACCTGGAGACTCTGCGCTCGCACTACCTCAACCGGGGTTACCTGGAGTTCGCCATCAAGTCCACGCAGGTCTCCATCACCCCGGACAAGCAGGACATCTACATCACCATCAACGTCAGCGAAGGCGAGAAGTTCACGGTGTCCGATTTCCGTCTGGCGGGGGAGATGCCCATCCCCGAGGAGGAACTGAAAGCGCTGGTCACCCTGAAACCGGGCGACGTGTTCTCGCGGGAAAAGCTCAACGAGTCGGCCAAGAAGATGAGCGAGCGCCTGGGTAACGACGGTTATGCCTTCGCTAACGTCAACGCGGTGCCGGAGATCGACAAGGAGAAGCGCTCCGCCAGCTTCACCTTCCTGGTCGATCCGGGCCGCAAGGTCTACGTGCGCCGCATCAACGTCACCGGCAACACCAAGACCAAGGACGAGGTGGTGCGCCGCGAGATGCGCCAGATGGAAGGTGGCTGGTATGCCGCAGACAAGCTCACGCGTTCGCGCGAACGTGTGGAACGGCTGGGCTACTTCAAGGAAACGACCGTGGAAACGCCGCCGGTGCCAGGCACCACAGACCAAGTGGACGTCAACGTCAACGTCGAGGAAATGCCCACCGGAAACATACTGCTCGGTGCGGGTTTTTCCAGTTCCGATGGTATCGTCCTGTCCGGCTCCATTTCTCAGAACAACCTGTTCGGTACCGGCAACCGGCTGGCCGTGCAGATCAACAGTGGCAGCGTCAACACGGTGTACTCGCTGTCGTTCACGAATCCCTATTTCACCAAGGATGGCATCAGCCTGGGCTATGACCTCTTCCGCAGGAAGACCGACACCTCTGAACTGGACGATGTAGCCGACTACGATACCGACACGGCGGGTCTAGGCTTCCGCTTCGGTATTCCCATCGCCGAGAAAGAGACCATCACCTTCGGTCCCACCTTTGAAAGGACCAAACTCACCCTGCATACCGAGGCTCCCGACGTCTACTACAGGCACGCTGGTCAGTACGCCTCTGACTGCGTCGCCCAGGTCGGGGTCACGCCGAAAACGGGGTGTAAATCCACCACCGACAACCTGCGCCTCGACGTCAGTTGGGCGCGTGACAGCCGCGACAGCCTGCTCTACCCCACCAAGGGCAGCCTGCAGCGGGTTTCTCTGGAAGTGGGCACGCCGGTGGGGGATCTCAACTACTACAAACTCAATTACCAGTATCAGTGGCTGACCCCTCTTTCCAATTCGGTGAGTCTGATGCTGAACGGTGAGTTGGGCCTTGGTGGCGGCTACGGCGGCAAGGATCTGCCCCTGTTCCGCAACTACTTTGGCGGCGGCATGAGCTCGGTGCGCGGCTTCGAGTCCGGTGCCCTCGGTCCTAAGGCAAGGGACGCGGCCGGCGATATCTTTTCCATCGGCGGCGATAAACGCGTCATCGGCAACGTGGAACTGCTGTTCCCCATGCCCGGCATGGGGAACGACCGCTCGGTGCGGCTGTCCGCCTTCCTGGACATTGGTGCGGTGGCGGGCCCGGACGACTATCGCGGACGCTACGAGAAGATATCCGACACCGACGCCTGGCGCTATTCCGCCGGTCTGGCGGTGACCTGGCTGTCCCCCATGGGACCGCTGAAGCTGTCGCTGGCAAAACCCATCAACGCCGAAGACGACGAAACCGAGGAAGTCTTCCAGTTCCAGTTCGGCAGCGTGTTCTGACGAGGTGCCCACAATGAAACACCTGATCCTCATCCCCCTGCTCCTGCTGATTTCCAGCCTGGCATTCGCCAATACCGGCCTGAAGATCGGCTACGTCAACACGGAGAAGGTGTTCCGCGAATCGGCCCTGGCCGTGCGTGCGCAGAAGAAGCTGGAGGCGGAATTCAAGAACCGCGAGCAGGAAATCCAGAAGCAGGTGAAACAGGCGCGTGACCTGCAGGCCAGCCTGGAAAGGGAAAGCCTGACCCTGTCGGAGTCGGACCGGCGCAAGAAGCAGAATGAGCTGACCAATCTGTCGCGCGAGCTGCAGCAGGCGCAGCGCGATTTCCGCGAGGATCTCAACACCCGCAAGAACGAGGAGTTCGCCGCCGTGCAGGATCGGGCGCGCAAGTCCATCGCGGAGATCGCCGAGAAGGAGAAGTACGACCTCATCGTCGAGAACGTCATCTTCGCCAGCCCGAAAGTGGACATCACCGACCGGGTGCTCAAGGCGCTTGATCGCTGAAATCCCGTAATTCATTTCCATAGGGACAGGTTCCTCACGTTCATGCCCGCCCTGACGCTGGACGAACTGCAGGCCCGCCTGGGCGGCACGTTGCGCGGCGACGGCGGCATCAGCCTGCGCGGCGGCGCCTCCCTCGAAAGTGCGGGCGGGGACCAGCTTGCCTTCCTGGTCAGTGCAAAACACCTGGCCCAGGCGCGCACCTCCCGCGCCGGCGCGTTGATCATTCCCGACTCCCTGACCGAGAACCTGCCGCAGCCCTGCCTGGCGGTCGCCAATCCGCATGCCGCCTTCGCGCGCGCGCTTGGTATGTTGCATGTCGAGCCCGGCCTGCCGCCCGGCCGCCATGCCAGCGCCGTCATCGCCGGGGACGCGAGGGTGCACCCGGAGGCGCGCATTGGCCCGCACGTGGTGATCGGCGCGGCGGCTTCGATCGGTGCGCGCAGCGTGCTGCATGCCGGCTGCAGCGTCGGCGCGGGCGCGCGCATCGGCGACGATTGCCTGCTGCATCCGCGCGTCACCGTGCAGCACGGTTGCGTCGTCGGCCATCGCGCAGTGCTGCACGCGGGTTGCGTCATCGGTTCCGACGGCTTCGGCCTCGCCTGGCAGGCGGATGATTCCGGAGGGCGCTGGCTCAAGGTGCCGCAGATCGGTCGCGTGCTGCTCGGCGACGACGTCGAGGTCGGCGCCAACACCTGCATCGACCGTGGCGCCCTGGACGACACGGTGATCGAGGACGGCGTCAAGCTCGACAACCTCATCCACATCGCCCACAACTGCCGCGTCGGCCGTCACACCGCCATGGCCGCCTGCGTCGGCATCGCCGGCAGCACCCGCATCGGCGCCTATTGCCAGATCAGCGGCGCGGCCATGATCAGCGGCCATCTCGCCATCGCGGACCGGGTGACGGTGTCCGCCGGCACCCTGGTGGCGAAGAACATCCCGACGGTGGGGGCTTATACCGGGGTCATGCCCTCCATGCCGCACGCCGACTGGCTGCGCAACGCCGCCCACCTGCGCCACCTCGACGGCCTCGCGAACCGGCTGAGGGCCCTGGAAAACCGTATCAACGCCTTGGATAAGGACGACGCATCATGATGGATATCACCCAGATCATGAAATTCCTGCCACACCGTTACCCGTTCCTGCTGGTCGACAGGGTGCTGGAGCTGGTACCCAACGAGCGCGTGGTGGCGATCAAGAACGTGACCATGAACGAGCCCCACTTTCCCGGTCACTTCCCGCATCACCCGGTGATGCCCGGCGTGCTGATGATCGAGGCCCTGGCGCAGACCGCCGGCTTGCTCGCTTTCAAGAGCTCCGGCAAGGAAATCACCGAGAACTCCGTGATCTATTTCGTCGGCATCGACGGCGCCCGCTTCAAGCGGCCGGTGGTACCGGGCGACCAGTTGCGCATGGAGGCGAGCATCCTGCGCCACACCCGCGGCATCTGGAAGTTCGCCACCAAGGCCACGGTGGACGGCCAGCTCGCCTGCGAGGCCGAGTTGATGTGCACCCTCAAGGAACTGGACTGATGCCCGGCATCCATCCCACCGCCCTCGTCCATCCCGGCGCCAGGCTGGGAACGGACGTGGAAATCGGCGCCTACAGCCTGGTCGGCGAGCACGTCGAGATCGGCGACGGCACCCGCATCGGTCCGCACGTGGTGCTGGCCGGGCATACCCGACTCGGCGCGGGCAACCGCATCTTCCAGTTCTGCTCCATCGGCGAGGAGCCGCAGGACAAGAAATACGCCGGCGAACCGACCCGTCTGGAGATCGGCGACCACAACGTCATCCGCGAGTTCTGCACCCTGAACACCGGCACCGCGCAGGATGCCGGCGTCACCCGCCTCGGCCACCACAACTGGATCATGGCCTACGTGCACATCGCGCATGACTGCGTGGTCGGCGACCACACCATCTTCGCCAACAACGCCACCCTGGCCGGCCACGTGCTGGTCGGCGATTTCGCCATCCTCGGCGGCTTCACCGGCGTCCACCAGTTCTGCCGCGTGGGCGCCCACGTCATCACCGGCATCGCCTCGGTGGTGCGCCAGGACGTGCCTCCTTTCCTCACCGTCGCCGGCAATCCGCTGGCGCCGCACGGCGTCAACAGCGAAGGCCTGAAGCGCCGTGGATTCTCCGCCGAAGCCTTGGCCGGCCTCAAACGCGCCTACAAGACACTGTACAAATCGGGCCTGGGTCTGGCCGAAGCCCAGTCCGCGATCGCCGAGGAAGCGCAGCGCCTGCCGGAACTCGAACCCCTGGCGAACTTCCTGGCCACCTCCGGACGGGGCATCGTGCGGTGAGGCGCGAGGCGGAACACGCCGGGGCCATGCCATGCCCCGCGCCCGCCCCCGCCCCCTTACGCCACACCCCACAGGCTTCCCCTCCCATCTCGCAAGTCGCCATCGTCGCCGGCGAGGCATCGGGCGACCTGCTCGGCAGCCTGCTCATCCGTGCGGTGCGCGACGCGGGCCTGCCGTCCGAGTTCTATGGGATCGCCGGCGCCAAGATGCAGGCCGCGGGTGCCCGCAGCCTGTATCCTATGGAGACCCTTTCGGTGCGCGGCTACGTCGAAGCGCTTGGCAGCCTGCGCAGGATCCTGGCCATCCGCAAGGCCCTCAAGGGCAAACTGCGGGCCGACCCTCCGCGGCTGTTTATCGGCGTCGACGCGCCGGACTTCAACCTGTCCCTGGAAGCCGGGTTGAAGCGGGCCGGCATCCCCACCGTGCATTTTATCGGCCCGTCGGTCTGGGCCTGGCGCCCGAAGCGCATCCGCAAGGTGCGCGCCGCGGCTTCCCACGTCCTGCTGATCTTCCCCTTCGAGGAGGAGATCTACCGCGAGGCCGGCATTCCCGCCACCTACGTCGGCCACCCGGTTGCCCACGCCCTACCCGAACCGGATCGCGCCAGGGCGCGCGAACGCCTGGCGCTGGCCGCCGACGGCGAATATGTGGCCCTGCTGCCCGGCAGCCGGCCGGGCGAGCTCAAGGCCCTGGCGGCGCTGTTCATCGACACCGTCAAGCACCTGCACCAGGCGCGGCCGGACGCCCGCTTCCTGATCCCTCTGGTCAACCGGGAAACCCGCCTGCTGTTCGAACAGGCCCTGCATCGCGCGCAGGCCACGGAACTGCCCATCCGCATCCTCTTCGGGCATGCCCACGACGCCATGCAGGCGGCAGACGTCGCCCTCATCGCCTCCGGCACCGCCACGCTGGAGGCCCTGCTGCTGGATTGCCCGCAGGTCATCACCTACCGGGTGCCCTGGCTGACCGCGCAGATCATGAAACGCCAGGCCCTGCTGCCCTGGATCGGACTGCCGAACATCCTGGCAAAGCGCGACCTTGTACCGGAAATCCTGCAGGAGCGGGCCACCCCGGAAAACCTGGCGAGCGCCCTGCGCGGGCTGCTCGAGGATGAAGGCGCGCGTCAGGCGCAGATCGAGGAATTCCGCATCCAGCGCGCGCGTCTGCGGCGCGACACGCCGCGCCTGATCGCACATGCCCTGCGCCCTTTCCTTGAGGGTTGAGGCATGCGGCACACAGCAACCTGACAGAAGTCCATGCGCGTCTCGCCAGCCCCGTCCCAATCTCTCCAGACCCTGCTGATCTGCGGGGTGGACGAGGCGGGGCGCGGTCCCCTGGCCGGTCCGGTTTGCGCCGCGGCGGTAATCCTCGACCCGGCCCGCCCCATTCCCGGCCTGAAAGATTCGAAGAAGCTGCCCGAACCCAAGCGCGTGCGTCTGGCCGGCGAGATTCGCGCCCACGCCCTGGCCTGGTCGGTGGCCTGGGCCTCGGCGGCGGAGATCGACGCGCTCAACATCCTGCGCGCCAGTCTGCTGGCCATGCGGCGCGCGGTGTTGGGCCTGCATCCTGGCGCCGCGGAAGCGCTCATCGACGGCAACCGCTGCCCGGATCTGCCGATTCCTGCGCGCGCCATCGTCAAGGGCGACGCCAGCGAGCCCTGCATCTCCGCCGCCTCCATCCTGGCGAAGACCGAACGGGATAAAGAAATGCGCCGGCTTGCCGATATCTACCCCGACTATGGCTTCGAGCGGCACGTCGGGTATCCCACCCCGGAACACCTGGCCGCCCTGGAAGCCCTCGGTCCGAGCCCCATCCATCGCAGGAGTTTCGGACCGGTGCGGCAGGTATTGCAGAAAGCGCTGATCTAAAAGGAGAAACCGATCATGTTCGTGATCATCGGCTGGGTGGTGGCCCTGGGCTGCATCTTCGGGGCTTACGTGGTCATCGGCGGCCATATCGCCGCCCTCGTGCAACCCAAGTTCATCATGATCTTCGGCGGCGCGCTCGGCGCCTTCATCGCCGCCAACAACGCGCACGCGCTGAAACATACCCTGAGCGGCCTGGCGAGCTGCTTCAAGGGATCGAAGTACACCAAGGCTTTCTACATGGAGCTCATCGGCCTGCTCTTCGAATTGCTCGCCAAGGCGCGCAAGGAGGGCCTGATGTCGCTCGAGGGCGATGTCGAGGAACCCGACAAGAGCGCCATCTTCGCCAAGTATCCCAGCATCGTCGCCAACCATCACCTCGTCGACTTCATTACCGACTACCTGCGCATGATGGTGGGCGGCAATCTGAACGCGATGGAAATCGAGAACCTGATGGACAACGAGATCGAAACCCACAACCAGGAGGAAATGCACGTCGCCCACGCGGTCGCCAAGATGTCCGACGCCCTGCCCGCCTTCGGCATCGTCGCCGCGGTGATGGGCGTGGTCATCACCATGGGTTCGCTGCACCTGCCGCCGCCGGAACTCGGCGGCCTGATCGCCAAGGCCCTGGTCGGCGCCTTCCTCGGCATCCTGTTGTCCTACGGCTTCATGGCGCCGCTCGCCAGCGTGCTGGAAACCAAGGCCAGCGAATCGACGAAGGCGCTGCAAACCATCAAGGTGGTCCTGCTCGCCTCGCTGAACGGATTCGCGCCGCAAACCTGCGCCGAATTCGGGCGCAAGGTGCTGTTCTCCAACGAGCGGCCCTCCTTCCGCGAACTGGAGGACGACATCAAGGCACGCAAGGCGGCCAAAGCGTAAGCGGCTGACGGCGCACGGAGACCGGCATGGCGGACGACACCCAACGACCCATAGTCATCAAGCGCATCAAGAAGGTGAGCGGTGGCGCCCACGGCGGTGCCTGGAAAATCGCCTACGCCGACTTCGTCACCGCCATGATGGCTTTCTTCCTGCTCATGTGGCTGCTGGGTTCGGCCAGCAAGGCCACCCTGCAGGGCATCTCCGAGCATTTCAAGACGCCCCTGAAGGTCGCGATGCTGGGCGGTGAGGGTACCGGCGACGCGACCAGCCTGATCAAGGGTGGCGGCGAGGATCTGACGCGTCGCAGCGGCCAGGTCAAGCGTGGCGAAATCGATGCCAGCGCCTCCCGCGCGGAACAGGAGAGACAGGAATCCGCCCGCCTGCAGGACCTGAAAGCCAAGCTGGAGAAAGCCATCGAAAGCAATTCGAAAATGGCCCAGTTCAAGAAGCAGTTGAAGCTGGACATCACCAGCGAGGGCCTACGCATCCAGATCATCGACGACCAGAACCGGCCCATGTTCGATTCCGGCGGCGCCGTCATGAAGGCCTACACCCGCGACATCCTTCGCGAGATCGGCCGCACCATGAACCAGGTGCCGAACAAGATCAGCCTGTCCGGGCACACCGATGCGGTCGCCTATTCCGGCGGCGAAACCGGCTACAGCAACTGGGAACTCTCCGCCGACCGGGCCAACGCCTCGCGTCGCGAACTGGTGGCGGGCGGCCTGGAGGACGGCAAGGTGTTGCGCGTGGTCGGCCTGGGCTCGGCCATCCCCTTCGACAAGGAAAATCCCAACTCGCCGGTCAACCGCCGCATCTCCATCATCGTCATGAACAAGAAGGCCGAGGAAGCCATCACCCGTGAAGGCAGGCAGGTGGAGGCAACCACGGC
This sequence comes from Betaproteobacteria bacterium, assembly GCA_016873935.1. Classification (GTDB taxonomy): domain Bacteria; phylum Pseudomonadota; class Gammaproteobacteria; order Burkholderiales; family Thiobacillaceae; genus PFJX01. The sequence goes on from VGVT01000028.1 coordinate 17,242, forward strand.
ACAGGAAGTGGCGGAGAAACTGGATGTCCCGCGCTGACGCCCCGTCGTTGCCGAACCCGTCCCGCATCGCCCGCCTGCCACACGCGCTGGCCGCCCTGCTCGCCCACCTGCCGGGCCTGCTGATCGCCGCGCTGCTGCTGGCCGGCGCCCCTCCCCTCCCCCCGTTCGTCCTGGCCCTGCTGGTGGGCGTGATCGCCGCCGGCCTGGCCGTGCATTGGCGGCTGCCGCCCTGGTGGCGCGCCATCAATCTGGCCTTCGTGCCCCTGTTGTGGCTCGGCCTCGCCATCGACCTGGATCCGCGCTGGTACCTGGCCGGCTTCGCCCTGCTCGCGTTCACTTCCCTGGGCGCGGTGCGCACCCGCGTGCCGCTCTATTTGTCCAGCCCGCGCGCGGCGGAAGAACTGGCCCGGCGCCTGCCCGCCGACGGCCACCTGCTCGACCTCGGTTGCGGTCTGGGCGGACCGCTGGCGCGGGTGGCCCGGCTGCGCCCGGATGCGCGCCTGGAGGGCGTCGAGGCTGCGCCCCTCAACTGGCTTTGCGCCCGCCTGCGCCTGCTCGGTCGCGCCGAGGTGCGCCTGGGCAGCCTGTGGAACAGCGACCTGTCGCGCTGCGACCTGCTCTACGCCTACCTATCCCCCGCCCCCATGGCGCGGCTCTGGGAAAAGGCTCGCGCCGAGATGAAACCCGGCAGCCTGTTCGTCAGCAACAGCTTCACGGTGCCCGGCGTGAGCTTTGACGAGGTCGTCGAACTGGACGACCTGTCCGGCGCTCGCCTGTTCATCCGGAGAATGGGATGACTGACTGGAGCACCCGCCTGCTGCCCGGTGACACCCCGGTATTCCGCCACACCCATCGCGCCCTGGTCGAGCTTGCCCCGCGGCGCGACCGCCTGGCGGCGCGCGAAGTCGCGCACGAGATCCTGTCCGATCCCTTCGCCACCCTGCTGGTCATCCACGCCATCAACAAGCGAATGGCGCAACGCTCCGGCAACGAAGTCACCACCGTCGAGCACGCGGTGATGATGCAAGGCATCGGCGCCTACCTGGAAACCGCGCGCGCGCTGCCCGTCCTCGAGAACACCCCCGCCGGGCAGGACAGCTTTGCCCTGCGCGCCCTGCATGGCCTGGTCCGGCGCGCTCAGCACGCCGCCTGGCAGGCCAGGGATTTCGCGGTTCTGCACAGCGACATCCAGGCCGAGGAAGTCCAGGTGGCGGCCATCCTCCACCATGTGCCGGAAATGCTGCTCTGGCTGCGGGCGCCGGCCGAGGCCCGTCGCCTGCGCTCGCTTTGCCGCCAGATGCCGGCCGAGGAGGCCGCCGCCACGGTCCTCGGCCAGCCCCTGCCGGCCTGGCGTCTGGGCATCCTGGAAGCCTGGAACGTACCCGAACTCACGCGCGACCTGCTCGATCCGGAGCGGGCTGGGCAGCCGCGTCAGACCATCCTGGCCGCCTGCATCGACATCGCCCTGCGCACGGACAAGGGATGGTGGGACGAAGCCCTGTTGCTGGATTACCAGGCACTGGCCGACCTCGATCACTTGCCGATCGAGCAGATCGTCGCCATCGCGCACGCCAATGCGGCGCGCGCCGCGCGCGGCAGCGCCTGGCCCGAGTCGACGCCGGCTGGCGCCTGGATTCCCCTGATCCCCGGCGCATGGCCACCCGAGGATGAAGAGGAGGAAGCGGCGAGCCCGGCCGAGGTTCCCCCGCCACGTGGCGCGGCCGCGCCGCCCTCCCCCGCCGATCAGACGCCGCCAAGCAAGGCCGCGCGACATGACGAGGCCGCTTCCGGCGCCACGGTTGGGACGCCGCCGACCGAGCAAGACGCGCACGTGCTCTGTCCGATGCCCGACAAGCAGGTGTTCCGGGAAACCCTGCGCAGCATAGAAAGCCACTTGGACGGCAGCTACACCCTCAACCAGATGAGCGCGGTGATCCTCAAGGGTCTGCACACCGGCCTGGGGCTCTCGCGCATCCTGTTCGCCATGGTCACGCCGGATCGCGATCGTGTGAAATCCCGCTTCACCCTCGGCATTCCCGCCGAGGATGCCTTGCGCCATTTCGAATTCCGTCTGGATGGCAAGGATCTGTTCGCCCAGCTCATGGGCAAGATGCAGGGTGTGTGGATCAACGAGGGCAACCGTGAAAGGCTGTGGCCCTTGGTCGACGCGAAACTCCAGAAGCTCATCGGCAGCGGCGATTTCTACGCCATGAGCCTGTTCAACGGCCAAACCCCCCTGGGCCTCATCTACGCCGACCGGGGGCACGGCGACTGCGGCCTGGACCCCCTCACCTACACCGATTTCAAGATGCTCTGCCTGCAGGCCGCGCGCGGCATGAGCCGCATCAAGGCGCCGGTCTGAGCGGCCTCAGGCCGCCATGCGTATCGCGTCCTCCACGTCGACCGCCACCGGTCGCGACACGCCCGGCTCCGGCATGGTGACGCCGACCAGGTTGAGCGCCATTTCCATGGTGATGCGGTTGTGCGTGATGAACAGGAACTGGGTGACTTCCGACATCTTCTTCACCAGGCCGCAATAACGCTCGGTATTGCTGTCGTCGAGCGGTGCGTCGACCTCGTCCAGCAGGCAGAACGGCGCCGGGTTGAGGCGGAAGAAGGCGAACACCAGAGACAGTGCGGTCAGCGCCTTCTCGCCCCCAGAGAGCAGGTGGATGGAACTGTTCTTCTTGCCCGGCGGTTGCGCCAGCACGGTCAGGCCCGCGTCGAGGATCTCCTCGCCGGTGAGGATCAGTTGCGCTTCGCCGCCACCGAACAACTCTGTGAAGAGATCCTTGAACTCCCGACTGACCCGGTCGTAGGTGTCCTTCAGGCGGGCGCGGGTTTCCGCGTCGATGCGGCGGATGGCCTCCTCCAGGGTGTTGGCGGCGGTTTCCAGGTCTTCCGCCTGGGCATCCAGGTACTCCTTGCGTTCCTGGGCCGCTTTCAGCTCGTCCAGGGCGGCCATGTTGACCGGACCCAGGGCGGCGATGTCCGCCTCCAGCCGGGCCAGATCGCTCTTCAGCCAGGTCTCGCCGCGGGTGGCAAGACCGGCGGCCTGGGCATGGGTTTCCAACTCCTCCACCTCGACGCCTTCGAGTTCCTCCGCATAGCGGGTTTCCAGCAAATGGGCTTCCTGGAGCTTGAGTTCCAGGGCCATGAGCTTTTCCTTGAGGGGCTCCAGGGCATGCTCGGTGGCCAGGCGGCCGGACTCCAGTTCGCGCAGGGCGGCGTTGGCGCCTTCCAGCGCCTCGCGGGCTGCGGTCAGGGCCGTCTCCGCCTGCTGCCGCTTTTCCAGGGCTGCATCCAGCAGGGCCAGGGTGGGGGTTTCCTGCGCCTGGGCCAGTTCCGCTTGCAGCCGCTCCAGGGTTCCGGCCAGTTCGTCCAGGGTGCGCAGGGCGCGGCCCTTGCGTTCCTCCAGGTCCTTCAGGCGCGCGCCCAGGGAACGCACCAGGAAGGCGGCCTCCTGGGCTTCCCGCTCGGCCCGGCGCTGGCTTTCCCGCACCATGTGCAGCTTCTGGTCGGCGGCCTGGCGGGCGGTACGCGCCGCGTCCAGGCGCTCCTTCGCGCTGTCGTATTCGAGCTGGGCTTCGCGGTGACGTTCGCCGGCGTCGTTCCAGGCCGCCTCCTCCTCGCCCATGCGTTCGTAGAGTTCATCCAGTTCCCGGCCGATCTGGGCACGGCGCTCCTCCACCCGGCGCGCCGCCTCCTGGCCGCGCACCACTTCCACCTGCAGCAGATGGACCTGTTCCTGGGCCTGGGAAAGTTGCGCGTTCAGCGCCTCGCCCTGGCGGCGGGCGGTCTGCAGGGTTTGTTCCGCCCGAGAGACCTCTTCCGCAACCTCCTCGGCGCCGGCACGGGCCAGTTCCAGGTCGGCTTCCAGGGTCTCGATCTCCCGCGCCCGGGCCAGCAAGCCGTGGTGGCCCTTTTCCGGGGCGTTGAAGACCAGGGTGTCGCGGCTGACCCGGTGGCCGTCCCGGGTGGCGATGTAGGCGCCGATGGGCAGCCGCTCGCGCTGGGCCAGGGCGTGGGCCAGGCTGTCGGTGGCATAGGCCAGGGCCAGGCGGTCGGCGAGGAAGCGGGCCAGCAGGGGATCATCAGTGTGGATGAGCTCGGCCAGGGGGTGCAGATCGCTCACCCCCGCCGGGGGCGGGGCTAGGAGTGAGGGAGCCAGGTCAGATTCACCAAAGCTTGTTCCCTCTCCCCCCGCCCCCGCTCCGCGCCCCACGGTCGGCGCTGCATCGCCGACCGGCTGCGGCGGCACGAAGCCTGCTTCGCGCAACCCCGCCTTCGCCCCGGGGGGGGAGGGGAGTAAAAGTTCGAAGCGGGCTTCCGGCGGTTCCTCGGTCCAGGCTGGATCGGCCTCCACCACCAAGGCCGCCATCGCTTCGCCCAGGGCCGCTTCCACGGCGGTCTCCCAGCCCTCCTCCACGCGGATCTTCTGCCACAAACGTGCTACGTGGGTGAGGCCCAGGCGTTCCAGCCAGGCGGCGCCTTCGCTTTCAGTCTGTTGGGCGGCGGCCTGCATCTTGCTCAGGGCGGCGACTTCCGCCTCCTGGCGATGCAGTTCACGGTTAGCGGCATCCAGGGCCTGACGGGCCTGGTGCAGGCGGGCCTCGTGCCGGGGCCATTCGGCGCGGGCGGCCTCCAGGTATTCACCGAGCCGCTCCACCCGCTCCTGCTCGGCTTCCAGGTCCATGCGCTGGCGTTCCAGATGAGCGGCATCGGATTCGCCGAGCTGTTTCTGCTCTTCCATGAGGCGCAGTTCGCGGGCCTTGTGCTGGTCCAGGTTGCGTTCGGCGTGGGCCTGGTTGGCTTCTTCCAGCTGGATGGCCTGTTCGAAGCGGGCCATGTCCTGCTGCACGGCGGCGACGGCGGCCTGGGCCTCGCGCCAGGCGGCGTCGGCCTCGGGCAGGGCCTCGCCGGCCTGGGCGGCGCCTTCGGCCAGCATCTCCGCCTGTTCTTCGGCCAGGGCAAGTTCGTCCCGGCGCTGGCTGGTCTCCAGCTCGGCGGCCTGGCGCTCGGCTTCTGTCTCCAGCCGGCGTTCGCCCGCCTGGCGAATGTCAAGCGCGAGTCGCTCACGGGTGCCGTGCAGGTGGCGCAGTTCCTGTTCCACCCGGGCCACCTCGCCGCTCTCGGCGTAAAAATGGGCCTGAGCCTGGTTCAGGGCCTCGGTCGCGGCGAACTGCTCCAGGCGGCGGGCTTCCAGGTCGGCTTCCTGACGGCGCAGGTCGGCGGTCCTGGCCTCGATGTCGTTGCGCGCCGCTTCCAGTTGCCGTTGCAGGTCGATCTGGCGGGCCTGGGCGTCGCGTTTGCGGATCAGGGCCAACCAGTGGGTCTTGAGGCCCTTGTCGGCATCCAGTTCGAAGTAGCGCCGGGCCACTTCCGCCTGCCCAGCCAGTTTTTCCAGTTGCCGACCGAGTTCCTCGCGGATGTCGGAGACCCGGTCCAGGTTCTCGCGGGTGTCGCGCAGGCGGCTTTCAGTTTCCTTGCGCCGCTCCTTGTATTTGGAGACTCCCGCGGCTTCCTCCAGGAAACCGCGCAGTTCCTCGGGCTTGGCCTCGATGATGCGGGAGATCATGCCCTGCTCGATGATGGCGTAGGCGTCGCCGCCCAGGCCGGTGCCGAGGAACAGGTCGGCCATGTCCTTCTTGCGCACCTGGACGTTGTTGATCCAGTAGGAGGAATCCCCGGTCCGGGTCAGCAACCGCTTCACCGAGATTTCCGCGTACTGGGACCACTGGCCGGCGGCCTTGCCCAGGCTGTTGTCGAACAGCAGTTCGACCGAGGCGCGGGACGCCGGCTTGCGCCCGGCGGAGCCGTTGAAGATCACGTCCTGCATGGAGGCGCCGCGCAGTTCCCGCGCTTTCGATTCGCCGAGCACCCAGCGCACCGCATCGATGACATTCGACTTGCCGCAACCATTGGGACCGACGATGCCGGTCAACTGGGAGGTGGCGGGGATGGTCACCGGGTCCACGAAGGACTTGAAGCCAGCGATATGGATGTGCTTGAGGCGCAAGGGTGGGAAAGGCGGTGAGGTACGGCGTTTATAATGCGTGGCGCATTCTAACTTTGAAGCCCTGTTCCATGCCCAGCCAACCCAGCAAATCCCTGGAAACCTTCGACAACCCGCAGCCGGGCCGGGATTACCACATCCACATCGAGATTCCCGAGTTCACCTGCCTGTGCCCCAAGACCGGCCAGCCCGACTTCGCCACCCTGTTCCTCGACTACATCCCGGACCGGCGCTGTGTCGAACTGAAGAGCCTGAAGCTCTACATCTGGTCGTTCCGGGACGAGGGACACTTCCACGAGGACGTCACCAACCGCATCCTCGACGACTTGGTCCGCGCCACGGAACCGCGTTTCATGCGCCTGACCAGCAAGTTCTACGTGCGTGGCGGGATCTTCACCAACGTGGTGGCCGAGCAGCGCAAGGCGGGCTGGGAACCAGCGCCGCGCGTCGAATTGAGCGCATTCATGGCCAACTCGAATACGCGCGGCTGAACGCGCCACGTCCACCTCAGGGCAGAGGACGCGCGCGGAGCCAAGCGACAAAATCCTCCGCACGCATGGGGCGGCCGATGTGGTAACCCTGTCCCAGGGGGCAGCCGCGTTCGCGCAGAAAATCCAGCTGACCGGCCTCCTCCACGCCCTCCGCCAGGGACTCCAGGCCCAACAACCTGGCGAGCCCGACCACCGCCTCGGGAATCACGGTGCCGTTGGGATCGTGACCGATCTCGGCGACGAATCCGCGGTCGATCTTGAGCCGGTCGATGGGGAATCGCTTGAGGCTGGCCAGGGAGGAGTAGCCGGTGCCGAAATCGTCGATGGCGATGCTGACGCCGATGGCTCGCAAGCGTTCCAGAGTCAGGCGCGCGGCCTCGGGGTCGTCCGCCATGGCGGTCTCGGTGAGTTCAAGCTCGAGGCGGCCCGCAGTCAGGCCATGCACATCGAGGAGGGATTGCACCACCGTATCCAGGGTGCCGCCGCGAATCTGGCGCGCCGACAGGTTCACCGCCATGCGCAAGGGCGGCAGTCCGTGTTCGTCCCACTCCTTCAACTGCCGACAGGCCTCGCGCAGCACCCATTCGCCCAGCGGCATGATCAGCGGGCCGCTCTCGGCGATGGGGATGAAGCGGTCCGGGGTGATCAGGCCGAGCGCCGGATGCATCCAGCGCACCAACGCCTCGACCCCCACCACCCGGCCGCCGTCCAGTTCCACCTGGGGCTGGTAGACCAGGAACAGTTCCCCCCGCTGCAGGGCGCGATGCAGATCGGCCTCGATTTGGAAGCGTTCGGCCACCTCTTCGTTCATGGCCTGGTCGAAGAAGCGGAAGTGGCTGCGCCCGCCGGTCTTGGCCTTGTACATGGCGGTGTCGGCGTTGCGGATCAGGGTATCGATATCCTGGCCGTCGTCGGGATAGATGGCGATGCCGATGCTGGCCTTCACCACCGCCTCGCGGCCGCCCGCTGGTAGCCGCTCCGACAGGGACTCGGCGATGCGCTCCGCCGTGCGCGCGGCGCCACCGGCCTGGTCGACGCCCTCCAGCAGGATGAGGAACTCGTCGCCGCCGAAGCGGCAGCAGAGGTCCTCCTCCCGCAGGATCTGGCGCAGCAGCGCGGCGAATCCACGCAAGAGATCGTCGCCGGCGCCATGGCCGAAGGTGTCGTTGACCACCTTGAAATCGTCCAGGTCGACCAGCATCAGGGCACAGCGTTCTCCCAGGCGGTGCGAGCGGCTCAACACCGGCTCGGCGCGGGCGCGGAACTCGGCCCGATTGAGCAGGCCGGTGAGTTCGTCGAAGGTGGCCAGGTAATGCAGGCGGGCGCGTTCGCAGTTCAGCTCGGCATGGACGTAGGCGTGCTCAAGCACCGAGGGCAGCTTGTCCAGATAGCCCACGTCCTTGATCAGATAGTCGCTCACCCCCAGGCGCAGGGCAGCGGCCGCCGCTTCCTCGGAGCCGCGGCCGGTGACCAGCACGATGGGCAGTTCGAGGCCATGCCCCTGGCGCAGGGTCTTGATGAGTTCCAGGGCGTCCATGCCCGCGAGCCGGTAGTCGAGCAGAAGCACCTGATAGTCCTTCGCCTTCTCGCCGAGCAGGCGCTCCAGCGCGCCCTCGGCACCCGGCACCACCTCCAGGCGGATGTGCGGCGCGTGACGGGCGAAATGCATGCGCGTCAGTTCCGCGTCATCGCGGTTGTGTTCCGCGTAGAGCACGCCGAGCAGGCGCGGTCGGCGGCCACACTCGCGGCGGAAGCGTTCCAGGGCGTGCATCAGGGTGGCGGGCAGGGAATCGAGATAGTCGGTCCGCTTCACCAGGTAATCGTCGGCTTGCAGCTTGAGGGCGCGGATCACGCTCTGCTCGTCGCCCGAGCCGGTGAGCACCACCGCCGCGATGGGCAGTTGCCGTGCGCGGATCTCGGCCAGGATGTCGAGACCGTCGCCGTCGGGCAGGCGCATGTCCAGCAGCGCCAGATCGAAACCGGCGGGCTCTCTCAAGCATTCCCGCGCGCCGGCCAGATCGCGCGCAACCGCCACCTCCAGGTCGGGCAGCGCTTTCGCCAGCGCGCGCCGGGTCAGGTCGGAGTCGAGGTCGTTGTCTTCGAGATAGAGCAGCTTCATGGATTTTCCAGGGCGAGGTTCAATACCCCCCAATACAGCTCGATCTGAGCCACCACTTCCATGAAGTTGTCGAAGCTGACGGGTTTGACGATGTAGGAATTCGCGCCCAATTGATAGGCGGAACGCATGTCCGTGTCCTCCGTCGAAGTGGTCAGCACCACAACCGGGATGCTACGGAAGCGCGCGTGGGACTTGATCCGGCGCAGCACATCGAGCCCGTCCACCCTGGGCAGCTTGAGGTCGAGCAGCACCAGCAGGGGAGGGGGCTCGCCCGCCTCCCAGGCGTCCACCCGCGCCATGGCCTCCTCGCCGTCGCGGGCCACCTGCACCGGATTGACCAGATGCCGCTTGGCGAAGGCGCGCAGGGTGAGGTCGACATCCACGGGGTTGTCCTCCACCAGGAGGATGGGACGCATGGAATTCATGCCGGCAGCTCCATATAAAAGGTGGCCCCCCGCCCCGGCGCGCTCTCCGCGCGGACACCGCCGCCCATGCGCTCGATGGCCTTGCGCACGATGGCCAGGCCGATTCCGGTGCCGGGGTAGTCCTCCGCCCGGTGCAGACGCTGGAAGATATCGAAGATGCGGTCGTGATATTTCATGTCGAAACCGCAGCCGTTGTCCGTGACGCTGAGCATCACCCTGTCTCCCTCCGCCCAGGCATGGATGTCCACCCGCGGCGGGCTGGCGTCGCGGGCGAACTTGAGAGCGTTGTCGAGCAGATTGCGGGTGGCCTGGGCCAGGGCATCGGCGTCCGCCAGAACGCTGAGTTCGCCCACCCTAGTGGTCACCACCGCGCCCAGGAATTTGATCTCGATTTCCCGCTCCGACAGCACACGTGCCAGGATGGCGGCCAGCGGCACCCGCGCCGTGCTCAGTTCGCGCCGCTCCAGTCGCGAATAGGCCAACAGATCGTCGATGAGCTGATTCATGCGCTCGGTGGAGCCGCGAATGTTGTCGAGGAAACGCCGGCCCTCCTCTGGCAGCGTCTCCCGGTAATCCTCCAGCAGCAGGCGGCTGTAGCCGTCGATGCCGCGCAATGGCGCCTTGAGGTCGTGCGACACCGAATAGGCGAAAGCCTCCAGGTGCTGATTGGCCTGCGCAAGTTTCTCGGTGCGTTCCGCCACCCTCGCCTCCAACTCGGTGTTGAGGCGTTCCAGTTCGATCTGAGCGCGCACCCGGTCGTTGATGTCGCCGATGAAACCCTCGCGCGCCACCAGCCAGCCCGCCTCGTT
>VGVT01000029.1 GCA_016873935.1 Betaproteobacteria bacterium
CGGGCGGGGGCGGCGGGCGGCGCGGGCGGGGCCGGCTGCATGGGCGCGGGATGCGCGGGCGCCGGCTGGCCCCGCAGCATTTGCTTCAGGATATCCTCCAGCTCGCCGGCCTGGGCGAAGCCCGCACCCAGCAGAATGGCAACGAGCAGGGACGGCAGGTATCTGCGCATCACGCGGACCCTGTTCATAGGCCCCCCTCGTTCCAAGGAAAAGCGGAACCATTCTGTTTGGGCTGGTTGGACTGCCGCTTGGGATTGGGCAGATAGGCCAGCTTGGCGGGGCGCAGGCCCGCCTCGCGCGCAAACGCTTCCGCTTCCGCCCGGCTGCTGGCGTAGCCGCTCAGGCGTTGCAGTTCCGCCGCGTTGAAGCGGGCCAGCTTCAACTCCTCCTCGTCGAGGCCGCGCACTCCGGCCACCGCCACCACCTTGCCCGGATCACGCCGGGCGGTTCCCGCCTCCACCGCGCCGAGCACGTCGCCGAGCCCGGTAGCCGGGGCGGTGGTGCGCACCGACAGGATGCGCACCCAGCCGCTGCGGCCGCCGCCGGAAACGCGCGTCCAGCCGCCCTGACGGGCGAGGATGTCGACCGTCGCACCCTTGGCGACACGGCCGACGGCGGCGGCGTCGGCGGCGGGCGCGGTCCTCAGTTCATCATCGCGCAGCATGACGCCCGGAGCGGCGAATGCCGGGGCGGACAACAGGCAGGCGGACAACAGGGCAAGGGTGGCTTTCATGGCGGGATCTCGTGAGACGTTCACATGATACAACCGCCTTCACCGGGAATTGGTTGACCGCCACCGGTAGTACCATTCCGCCATGGCCTTCCTGACACCCTTCCTCACCCGCCGGGGCGCCGGGCTGCTCGGCACCTGGCGCATCTGGCGCGACACCGGCCGCCTCGCGGGCCGCACCCTGGTCACCGCCTGCACGCCCTCGGCCTATAACCGCGCCACCCGCGACGTGGTGATGAAGCAGATCTATTTCACCGCCTGGCAGATCCTGCCCACCTTCACGCTGTTCGCCGCGCTGCTTGCCTACGTGCTGATCCAGATCGTGGTGACCACCGCCGCCAATTACGGCCTCTCGGAATTCGCCCTGGAAGTCTCGGTGCGCATGCTGGTTCTGGAAATCCTGCCGCTGCTCACCGCCCTGTTCGTGGCGCTGCGTTCCAGTTCCGCCATCAACACCGAGGTGGCGCTGATGAAGATCCATGGCGAGATCGAGGCCCTGGAGGATGCCGGCGTCGACACCCTGCGCCTGGAATTGATGCCGCGCGTCATCGGCGGCGTGGTCTCCGTGCTGGCCCTGGTCACCGTAAGTTCGGCGCTCACCCTGGTGCTGGCCTACGTCGCCGTGTACGGTCCGCAACTCTGGAGCCTGCCGGATTTCTCGCGCGTCATGGCCAAGGTGTTCGACGCGCAGATCATGCTCGGGCTGCTGCTGAAGACCCTCGCCTTCGGCCTCGCCGTCACCGTCATTCCGGTGGCCGAGGGCCTGGCCACGCCACGCAAGCTGTTCATGGCGCCGGTTTCCGTGCTGCGCGGCATGGTCAGGCTGTTCTTCGTGCTGATGCTGATCGAGATGCTCTCGCTGGCCTACAAATACATATGAAGCCCGTCATGCAATGGCTGGACGACGACGCCGGCCGCCGCGCGCTCATCGCCGCGCACCCGGAGTCCATCCTGGTGTCGCCCGAGTTGCCGCTGCGCGCCAACCTGTCGGTGCTCGACAACATCGCCATGATCCCCGAGTACCGCGAGAACCTGGCCTACGACGCTGCCGCCGACCGGGCCTGGGCGCTGTTGGGCCGCGTCGGCCAGACGGACATCGCCTTCCGGCGGGATCCAGACCTGAACCATGAGCAACGCTTCGTCGCCAAGCTGCTGCGCGCCCTCGTCGCCAACCCCCCTGTCATTCTGGTGGACCGTCCGGGTATGCTGTTGCCGGACCTGCATTACCCGCCTTATCTCGAAAACCTGCTGGCGCGACTGGAAGACCTCCCCAACGACTGCTGGATTCTGGATTACCGATGGAACGCCCCCCTGTACCCGAGCCGGTGAAACGGCCCATCGTGCCCCCCCTGGTGAAGAACCTGGAGCTGAAGATCGGCCTGTTGCTGAGCTTCACCCTGCTGCTCATCGCCGCCTTCGCCCTCTACGTCCTGCACGCGCGCGGTGCCTTCGAGGACACCCGCAGCCTGGTGCTCATCGCCGAGAACGCTGAGGGGATCAACGTCGGCATGCCGATGACCTTCTCCGGTTTTCCCATCGGCAAGGTCAAGCGGCTCGACCTCGGCGCCAAGGGCGAGGTACGCATCGAAATGGCGATACCGGAACGGGACGCGCGCTGGCTGAAGCAGACCAGCGTGTTCCTCCTGGAAAAGAACCTGCTGGGTGCCGCAAAGATCAAGGCCTATAGCACCGACCTCGGCGACGCGCCGCTGCCCGACGGGGAAACGCGCGCTCTGCTGACGGGCGACATCGCCCAGGAAATCCCGCTGCTGGTGGAACGCATGAAAGGCATCCTCACCAACGTGCAAGCCATGACCGCCGGCGAATCGGCGATCAACCGGACGCTGGGCAGCGTCGCCACCGTCGCCGACCGCATGGCCGGCGAATACGGCATCCTCGAAGGGGTGCTGGGCGGTCCCGAACAGGCGATGCAGGTGGTGGGCGTCCTGCAAAAGACCAATTCCCTGCTGGCCCATCTCGACGGCGTCTCCCTCAAGGTCGACGGCATCCTCGCCAAGACCGACAGCCAGGTATTCGGCCCCGACGGCGTCATGGACCAGACCCGGCAGTCGGTGGCCAAGGTCAACGCCATCCTGGGCGACGCCCGCGACAGCCTGCGCAAGGTCGATGTCATCCTGGCCAACGCCCAGACCGCCAGCGCCGACGTCACCAGGATCACCGGCAACGTCAGCGCCGCCACCGCCGACATGGCCCGCTTGCGCGCCGACGTCGACGACAGCCTGCGCAAGATCAACCACCTGATCAACGAGATCAACCGTAAATGGCCGTTCGCCCGCGACGTGGAGATCCGCACGCCATGAATACCCGCGCCCTGCTTGCCGGCGTGTTCGCGCTGACGGCCGCGCTGCTCGCCGGCTGTGCCGGCAAGCCACCGCCCGCGAACTGGAAGATGGACGCCGTCAGCCAGTTGGAGCACGCGCAACAGCGCTGGCTGGAAGGGGACGGCCGCGCGGCAGAACTGGCCCTCGGCAAGGCCCGCGCCGACATCGCCCGCTCGGGCCGCGTCGATCTGCTGGCGCGCGCCGAACTGGCCGCCTGCGCCGTTCGCGTCGCCAGCCTGGATTTCTCGCCCTGCGAGGGCTACGAGCGGCTGGCGGCGGACGCCGCCGCCGAGGACCGCGCCTATGCCCGTTTCCTCGCGGGTGACTGGAACGGCCTCGACACCGGGCTGCTGCCCGCGCATTACGCCGCCCTGACCGGCGCGAAGGAGGACGCCGCCGCCCGCCGCGCGCTGGCCGAGATCCAGGCGCCGCTGCCGCGTCTGGTCGCCGCCGCGCTCCTCTTCAAGACCAACCGCGCCGATCCGGCCACCCTCGCGCTCGCCGTCGACACCGCTTCCGAGCGCGGCTGGCGGCGTCCCCTGCTGGCCTGGCTTGAGGTGAGCCTGCGCCGCGCCCAGGCCAGCGCGGACACGGAAGCCGCCGCGCGCATCCAGCGCCGCATCGACCTGGTCCTCGCTGGGAACGCCGCGCGTCCCTGAAGGCAGGGCAGCCGGCCTGGCATGCCGGGCTGGTCAATTCCGACCAAGGCGCTTGGTTTATTAGCAATTACTTATATAATCGCGCCGTAAAACCACATTGGAGAAGACCATGGACTGGCTCATCCATCCCTGGCCCTGGTATGTCGCGGGGCCCATCATCGGTCTGATGGTGCCGCTCATGCTGTTCATCGGCAACCGCTCCTTCGGCATCTCCAACAACCTGCGTCACCTCTGCGCCATCACCCAGCCGCCCACGGTGGAGGTCGATTTCTTCCGCTACAACTGGAAGGAGCACACCTGGAGCCTGGTCTTCGTCATCGGCACCGCCCTCGGCGGCTATCTCGCCGGTGTGGTGTTCGCCGACCCGAATCCGGTGCAGCTCTCGCGGGCCGCCCAGGACATGCTGCTGTCCTGGGGCTTTCTGCCGCCGGAAGGCAAGCTGGTACCCGACGAACTGTTCCACACCAGCGTGCGCAATTTCACCTTCCTGTTCGCCTGCGGCGTGCTGGTGGGCTTCGGCACCCGCTATGCCGGCGGCTGCACCTCGGGCCACGCCATCACCGGCCTGTCCGCCCTGCAACTGCCCTCCCTCTACGCGGTGCTCGGCATCTTCGGCGGCGGCCTGATCGCCTCCTGGTTCCTGGTTCCCTACATGCTCGTGGGATGACGCCATCATGTTCCGCTATCTGCCCTATCTGCTGGTCGGCATCCTGTTCGGCTTCGTTTTGGTGAAATCGGAAGCCGCCTCCTGGTACCGCATCCAGGAGATGTTCCATTTCCAGAGCTTCCACATGTTCGGCATCCTGTTCTCGGCCATCGTCACCGCCCTGCTCAGCATCCAGATCGTCAAGCGTCTCGGCCACAAGAAAGCCCTGGACGGCCAGGTCATCGACATCCCGGAAAAGTCCCCCGGCACCGTCAGCTATGTGCTGGGCGGACTCATCTTCGGTTTCGGCTGGGGCCTCGTCGGCCTCTGTCCCGGTCCCATGTTCGCCATGGCCGGCACCGGCTCGCTGGGCGCCATGGTGGTGCTGGCCGGCGCCCTGCACGGCACCTGGCTGTACGGCGCCCTCAAGCAGCACCTGCCGCATTGAGGCAAGGCACCAAAACAACGAAGGCACCGCCGCATCCGTCATGCCCACGCAGGCGGGCATCCAGGTGGATGATCCTAAAACGCGGTTGACCGGACTGTAGGTGCGAATTTATTCGCACAATCAACTGGGTTCCCGCTTCCGCGGGCACGACGGAAGGCAGACAAGGCAGGACTTCGGACAGGGTTTTTGACAGCCTCCTGCGTCGCGACTACCCTTGCACAATTCTTCATCGCCGCGTCCCGCGCGGTTTGCATCGCAACGTTCGGAGGAGAACACCATGCGCATCAGCACCATCGCCCTGGCCACAGCCGGCCTGCTTTCCCTGTCCGCCCAGGCGGCCCCCCTGTTGTCCGCCGAATGGGCGGGCCAGGCCTGCCAGGCCTGGAACAAGAACCCCGTGCTCACCGATGAACTGGCCGAGCGCTGGATCAAGAACGACGGCGGCCGCGGCTACAAGATCATCCACATGTACCGCACCGACTGCGGCGAGAACACCAAGGTCGAATTGGTCATCTCCGGCCAGGGCGGCAAGGCCCTCTGCACGTATGGCGGCCCGATCAAGAACACCAGCCTGAACGATGACATGGACTACGTCATGCACGCCGAGACCAAGCGCTGGCGCGAGATGGGCGCCGGTGAATACGGCCCCATGCGCGCCATGATGTTCGGCCGTCTCAAGTTCCAGGGTCCGAAGGCGGAAGCCATGCGCGTCATGGGCCCCTTCGAGCAGTTCCTGCTGATGCCCGGCAAGGTGCCCGGCGACGACACCTGCCCGAAATAAGCGCCGCTTCATTCCGCGCAAGGGCCCGCTTCGGCGGGCTTTTTTTCGCCTGCCGCGAACAGCCCGGATGATGCGACGCAAAAGAAATCAGACGTTGATCGCATATCGGCCACCCCGCGCCGGCACATTACTACCAATCCGCCTCTGCGCCTGTTTCCGACTGCATCCGTAGAAACCAGTATCCACGCGACTTTCGGACCCGCACATATCAATAAAATTTGATAGGCATCAAGGAATACCCCCCTGGCTTGTTTCTACCATGGGCACCCCGATGGCGGATGGGGGTATTTCCTGTCCGCCGTTACCCATGGAGGAGACGATGCGTAGCAAACTGCTGATTGCCCTGGCCACCCTCGGGCTGGCTTCACTGACCGCCCAGGCTGGCCCCACCGAAGACTTGGCGCGTACCTGCAATGCCTGCCACGGCCTCAACGGCGTGTCCGTCGGCCCGTCCATGCCCAGCATTGCCGGGCTGCCCGAGAAGTACCTGAAGAGTGTCCTGCTGCAGTGGAAGAGCGGCGAGCGCTATTCCGCCACCATGGGCCGCCACTTCACCGGCTACACCGAAGCCGAACTGGCCGCCCTGGCGACCTACTTCTCCAAGCTGCCCTATGTCGCCGTGGTGCAGCCGGCCGACGCCAAGGTCATGGCCCGCGGCAAGGAAGCCACCGAGCGTTGCGAGACCTGCCACGGTGCCACCGGCGGCGCGCCGGATGACGACGAGACGCCGAAGCTCAACGGCCAGTGGGCGCAATACATGGAACTCGAAATGATGAAGTACCGCGTCGAGAGCACCAAGATGCCCCACAAGAAGATGCGCGGCAACGTGAAGCGGCTGGCCGAGGAGGATGTGCCCGTCGCCGCCCAGTTCTACGCCGCCCAGCCCAAGTAAGGAGACCAGAATGAGCTTTAATCGTCGAGAATTCCTCAAGACCCTGGGCACCACCTCGGTCATCGTTCCCCTCTCCGCCTGCGCTGCCCCCTCGGGCGGCAAGAGCGGCGGCAGCGGCAAGGCGCGCATCGTGGTGGTGGGCGGCGGCTTCGGCGGCGCCACCGCCGCCAAGTACCTGAAGATCGCGGATGCCGGCCTGGACGTCACCCTGGTCGAGCGCAACAAGCAGTTCGTCTCCTGCCCGCTGTCCAACGAAGTGATCAGCGGCCACGGCAAGTACGAGGGCCTGCTCGCCGGCTATGACGGCCTCATGAAGCGTGGCGTCAACGTCATGTTCGACGATGCTGTTGCCGTCGATCCGGCCGGCAAGTCGGTCAAGCTGAAGAGCGGCAAGACCCTCAAGTACGACTTCCTGGTGCTCTCCCCCGGCATCGACTTCAACTGGAAGGCCATCGACGGCTATACCGAAGAACTCGCCAACACCACCCACCCGCACGCCTACAAGGCCGGCCCGCAGACCCTGGCCCTGAAGAAGCAGGTGGAAAGCATGAAGGACGGCGACGTCTTCCTGCTCTCCGTGCCGCCCGGCCCCTTCCGCTGCCCCCCTGGCCCCTACGAGCGCGCCTCGCAGATCGCCAGCTACTTCAAGCACCACGGCAAGGGCAAGTGCAAGATCCTCATCGCCGACGCCAACGACTCCTTCTCCAAGAAGGGCTTGTTCGAGCAGGCCTGGAAGATGCACTACCCCGGCATGATCGAGTGGGTGGCCGGCGCCTCCGGTGGCAAGGTGGTCAAGTTCGACGCCAAGAGCAACACCGCCTCCAGCGACTTCAACGACTTCAAGGGCGCCGTCGTCAACATCATCCCGCCGCACCATGCCGGCCTGATCGCCATGAACACCGGCCTGACCAACGACAAGGGCTGGTGCACCGTCGACATGCTGACCATGGAATCCACCAAGCAGAAGGACATCTTCGTGGTCGGCGATTCCACCATCCATGGCGACCTGCCGGTGTATGGCGCGCCGAAGTCCGCGCACATGGCCAACACCCAGGCCAAGGTCGCGGTCAGCAACATCCTGGCGCGCATCAACGGCCAGCCCTCGCCCGAGCCCTTCTTCGTCAACACCTGCTACTCCATCGCGGAAAAGGACTGGGGCTTCTCGGTGGTGCACATCTACCGGGCGAAAGACGGCAAGCTGGTGTACGACACCAAGGCCGGCGGCATCAGCCCGGTCAATATGCCCGACGAGGCGCAACTCAAGCTGCAGCGCAAGCTGGAGTCCGAGTACTGCATCGGCTGGTTCAAGAACATCATGGCGGACGCATTCGCCTGATTGCAGTAAAAGCTGACTTCACGCAAGGAAAAGGAGGCTTATGACAGACGCGCGATACATCACCGCAAGGTAGTGGAACCGGCTGGCCCGCGCGTTTGTTGAGTTGCACCGGGCCACCCAACAAGGAACTTCATAGGAGATGGACATGAGTAAATTGAGCATGTGGAGCCGAATGGCGTCAGGCTTGGCCGCCGCGCTGTTCGCGTTTGGCGTGCAGGCATCGGTCACCAAGCCGGTGATGCCGCCGCCGGAGCCCGCCAAGGCACCGCCGCCGAAGATGGTGGACAGCAAGAAGTGTTATTCCTGCCACGAGAATGTGGAGGAATGGCACACCAATGGCCGCCACGCCTCGGTCAACTGTGCCTACTGCCACACCGCGGAAGAGCACCTGAAGACCGCCAAGGGCAGCAACATGGGCACGCGTCCGGGCACCAGCAAGGACCACCGCGCCTGCGCCACCTGTCACCAGCAGCAGTACAACGACTTCGTGCAGATCAACTACGAGTCCAAGGCGCGGCATGAAAAGGCCGATCCGAAGAGCGTGTCGCCGAAGTTCGACAAGTTGATCGACGGCTTCGGCTTCTCCAAGGAGCACGCCGAGCCCCGTTCGCACGCCTTCATGCTGGTCGACCAGTGGGTGGTGGATCGCTCCTTCGGCGGCCGCATGCAGTGGAAGGACTGGACCTACCAGTCCAAGGCTGAAATGGCCGCGAACGGCGCCTGGAACGTGGTGCGTGATCTGGATCCCAGCACTTCCGACCAGAAGCGCATGATGCGCCAGACCGTGACCGCGGTGAACCCGGTGTGCATGAACTGCAAGACGCAGGATCACATCCTCGACTGGAAGTACATGGGCGATCCGGATCCCAAGGCGAAGTGGGCCCGCACCTCCTCGACGGTGGAGTTCGCGCGCGCCATGAGCCATCCGCTGAACTGCTACTATTGCCATGACCCGCACTCGACCGGCCCGCGCGTGGTACGCGATGCGCTGATCAACGCCGTGGTCGACCGCAAGCTCGGCACCTATCCGTATGACCCGGTGAAGAGCGAGCAGACCAAGATGACCAAGGTCACCTTCCAGCGTGGCGGCGAGGACTTCCGCGCCATCGGCATGCTGTCCAGGTCCGACTCCGTGGTGATGTGCGCCCAGTGCCACGTTGAATACACCTGTGGCACCGGCTGGGACTGCTCCGACCCGAACAACCACACCCCCGTGGGCATGGCCGACCGCCGTACCAACCTGTTCCAGTGGGCGAGCGTGTTCGACTACAAGAGCGTCGCCGTGGACCAGTACAAGTTCAAGGACTTCAAGCACACCTTGACCGGCGCCTTCCTGCCCAAGATCCAGCATCCGGAGACGGAAGTGTTCTGGGGCTCCAAGCACGAACGCGCTGGCGTGGAGTGCAAGGACTGCCACATGCCGAAGCAGAAGGCGGCCAACGGCAAGACCTGGACCTCGCATGCGCAGAAGTCGCCGCGCTACCGCGTCAAGGAAACCTGCCTGACCTGCCACAAGGACTGGAGCGAGAAGGAAGCGCTGTACCAGATCGACTCCATCCAGGCCTACATCCGCGGCAAGGTCATGAAGGCCGAGCACCAACTGTCGGACTTCATCGACTGGATCAACCGCGCCCAGTGGAGCGGCAAGGTCTCCGAGGAAATCCTGGCCAAGGCCTACGACCTGCAGTATGACGCCAACCTGTATTGGGAATGGTGGACCGCCGAGAACTCCGTCGGCTTCCACAACCCGCAGGATGCGCGCGAGTCGCTGACCCGCTCGGCCGATGCTTCCCTGGAAGGCATCAACATGCTGAAGAAGGCGATGGGCGTGGATGTGATCGCAGCCAAGGTTGGCCGCGAGAAGTCCACCACCCCGACTCCGCCGACGCCGAACCAGCTGCCGCCCGGACCGGCCGGCAAGGGTAGCGCCGGAACGCGTGCCGTCGACGCCCTGGGTGAGAACGCCTGGAAACCGTTCCTGCCGAAGAAGTAAACGAAATGCCCGGGCATCGAAGGATGCCCGGCCAGTCCGAGAGGGGAGCGGAGCGATCCGCTCCCCTTTTTATTGAGAGCCCCGTTTTTTGAGCGGCCGTTGTCCGTTATGCTCTCGCGATTCCGAAACTAAGCCTCTTGATGTCCGACGACGCACTGCTTTCCGTTCACGACCTGGCCTGCGCCCGCGGCGAGCGGCTGTTGTTCAAGGACATGAATTTCTCGGTCGGCGCCGGCGAACTGCTGCTGGTGCAGGGCGGCAACGGCCAGGGCAAGACCAGCCTGTTGCGCCTGCTCACCGGTCTGGCCCGTCCCGAAGCGGGGGAAATCCGCTGGCGCGGCGAACCCATCCGCCAATGCCGCGACCAGTTCCACGCCGAGATGATCTATCTGGGTCACGCCAACGGCGTCAAGGACGACCTCGACCCCATCGAAAACCTGCGCTTCGCCGAGGGCCTGCAAGGCCGCGCCTTCGAGCGCGAGCGCGCCATCGACCTGCTGCAGCGCCTCGGCCTGGCGCGCTGCCTGGACCTGCCCTGCCGCGTGCTGTCCTTCGGCCAGCGCCGCCGCGTCGCCCTCTCCGCCCTGCTGCTGGCCGACGCCAAGCTGTGGATCCTGGACGAACCCCTGACCGGCCTGGACGTGCACGCGGTGGCTCTCATGGAAGGCCTCATCCGCGACCACCTGGCCGCCGGCGGCATGGCGGTGGCCACCACGCACCAGGCCCTCAACCTCGAGGGCGTGCAGGTGCAAAGGCTGCTGGTCGGCAACGTGGCGATTCCGGAGATGGCGTGATGGGCCGCTTCCTCCTCGCCGTCCTGCGCCGCGATCTCACCCTGGCCGCCCGCCGTCGCGGCGACTGGCTGATCGCCCAGTTCTTCTTTGTCATGGTGGCCAGCCTGTTCCCCCTGGGCGTCGGGCCGGAACCGAACATGCTGGCCCGCATCGGCCCCGGCGTACTCTGGGTGGCCGCCACCCTGGCTTCCCTGCTGTCGCTGTCCCGGCTGTTCTCCGACGATCACCATGACGGCAGCCTGGAACACATGGTGCTGTCGCCCGAGCCCACCGTGCTGCTGGTGCTGGGCAAGTCGCTGGCGCACTGGCTGATCTACGGCATTCCGTTGCTGCTCATCGCGCCGGTGCTGGGCATCCAGTTCAACCTGTCCTGGGAAGCCATTCTCATCCTGGAAATCTCCCTGCTGCTGGGCACGCCCATCCTCTCCCTGCTCGGCGGCGTCGGCGCCGCCCTCACCCTGGGCCTGCGCGGCGGCGGCGTGCTGCTGACCCTGCTCATCCTGCCCCTCTACATTCCCGCCCTGATTTTCGGCGCCGGCGCGGTCGATGGCGTCATCGCGGGAACTGGAGCGCAGGCACACCTGTCATTGTTGGGCGCGTTCCTCGTGCTGTCGCTTATGATCGCGCCCTGGATCGCCGCCGCCGCCTTGCGAGTCTCTCTCGAATGAACCTCTATACCTTCTCCTCTCCGGTCAACTTCTATCAACTGTCCGGCAAACTGATTCCCTGGTTCATGGGCGGCGCCGTCGTCCTTGGCCTGCTCGGTCTCTACATCGGCTTCTTCGTGGCGCCCACAGATTTCCAACAGAGCGAGGCCTACCGCATCATCTTCATCCACGTGCCGACGGCCTGGATGGGCATGTTCATCTATCTGGTGATGGCGTTCTGGGGCGCCATCGGCCTCGCCTTCAACACCCGCATGTCCTTCATGATGGCGCGCGCCCTGGCGCCGACCGGCGCGCTGTTCACCTTCGTCGCCCTGTGGACCGGGGCGCTGTGGGGCAAGCCGATGTGGGGCGCCTGGTGGGTGTGGGACGCGCGCCTGACCTCGACGCTGATCCTGCTGTTCCTCTACATCGGCATCATGGCGCTGTGGTCCTCCATCGACGACGTCAAGCGCGGCGATCGCGCCGGCGCCCTGCTCACCCTGATCGGCGCCATCAACGTTCCCATCATCTATTTCTCGGTGCAGTGGTGGAACACCCTGCACCAGGGTGCCTCCATCAGCCTGACCAAGGCGCCCAGCATGGCCGCGACCATGCTCGTCGGCATGCTGGTGATGGCCTTCGCCGCCTGGTTCTACAGCATCGCCGTGGCCTTCATCCGGGTGCGCGGCATCATCCTGGAACGCGAAAGACAGACCGAGTGGGTCAAGACAATTCTGGAGAACGACTGAATGGAATGGGCAAGCTGGTCTGATTTCTGGAGCATGGGCGGCTACGGCGCCTATGTATGGGGTTCCTATGGCGTCACCGCCCTCTGCATCCTGATTGAAGTCGTGTTGCTGCGGCGATCCGCCGGGGAAGCCCGCCGCCGCCTCCGCCGCATGCGGCAATGGGATCTGTCCACCAGTGGAGAGTCGCAATGAAATCACGCCACAAGAAACTTCTGGTCATCGTCCTCGGGGTGGTCGGCATCGGCATCGCCGCGGCGCTGATCCTCAACGCCTTCCAGAGCAATCTGGTGTTCTTCTTCTCGCCCAGCGACGTGGCGGCGGGCAAGGCGCCCACCGACCGCGCCTTCCGCATCGGCGGCCTGGTCGAGGACGGCAGCGTCAAGCGCGAAGGCGACGGTCTCACCACCCGTTTCCTCGTCACCGACACCGCGAAGACCATCCAGGTGGTCTACACCGGCATCCTTCCCGACCTGTTCAAGGAGGGCAAGGGCGTGGTGGCGGAGGGCAGGATGGGCGAGGACGGCCTGTTCAACGCCAGCCAGGTACTGGCCAAGCATGACGAGAACTACATGCCGCCGGAAGCGGCGCATGCCCTGGAGCAGGCGGCCAAGGCGCAACAGTCCCTGGCGCAATGATTCAGATGACACGCGCCCCCAGCGTCATTCCCGCGCAGGCGGGAATCCAGTTCGTAGGTCTTAATGCCCTGAACGCCGCTCCGATGCACGATCTGGATTCCCGCCTGCGCGGGAATGACGGCCACATTGACAGCAGCATCGAAATCATTCACAGGCTCTGAGTAATTTGAGCCGTGCACCTTGTGTCTACATGCTTGCCAGCCAGCGTAACGGCACTTTGTATATCGGCGTCACCAGCGATCTGGTGAAACGGGTGTATGAACACAAACAGGACTTGGTCGATGGCTTCACAAAACGCTACGGCGTGCACAGCCTGGTCTGGTTTGAACAGCACGAAACCATGGAAAGCGCGATCACCCGCGAGAAACAACTGAAGAAGTGGAACCGAGCCTGGAAACTCCGGCTCATCGAGGAGAACAATAGTGCGTGGCGAGATTTGTATGCAGACATCACCTGACCGTCATTCCCGCGCAAGCGGGAATCCAGTTTGTTTATCCGAGCACTTTCAAAACCCTGGTTTGAAGTACAGCCTGGATTTCCGCCGCAGCCTGCCCCTGAATGGGGTAGTCGGGGACGGGAATGACGGCGCGGTAATAGGAGCCCAGCCATGATTCCAGAACTCGGCCATTTCGCCATCATCATCGCCCTGCTGCTGGCGGTCACCCAGGCCGTGCTGCCCCTGGTCGGCGCGCAGCGCGGCAACCTCACCCTCATGGCGGTGGCCAGACCGGCGGCGCAGGGACAGTTCGTCTTCCTGATCATCGCCTATGCCTGTCTGGTCTACTCCTTCCTGGTCAACGACTTCACGGTGGAGAACGTCGCCCGCAACTCCTTCTCGCAACTGCCCGAGGTCTACCGCATCACCGCCTCCTGGGGTTCGCACGAGGGCTCGCTGCTGGTCTGGGTACTGATGCTCGCCTTCTGGGGCGCCGCGGTGTCGGTGTTCTCGCGCCACCTGCCGGACGACATGGTGGCGCGGGTGATCGGCGTCATGGGCCTGATTTCCATCGGCTTCATCGCCTTCCTGCTCATCACCTCGAACCCCTTCGACCGCATGATCCCGCCGCCTCCGGATGGCCGCGACATGAACCCGCTGTTGCAGGACTGGGGCATGATCATCCACCCGCCCATGCTCTACATGGGCTATGTCGGTTTCGCCGTGGCCTTCGCCTTCGCCATTGCCGCCCTCATCTCCGGCCGTCTGGACGCCGCCTGGGCGCGCTGGTCGCGGCCGTGGACCACGGTGGCCTGGGCCTTCCTCACCCTGGGCATCGTCCTCGGTTCCTGGTGGGCCTACCGCGAACTGGGCTGGGGCGGCTGGTGGTTCTGGGATCCCACCGAAAACGCCTCCTTCATGCCCTGGCTGGCCGGCACCGCCCTGATCCACTCCCTGGCGGTGTCGGAAAAGCGCGGCGCCTTCAAGGCCTGGACCGTGCTGCTGGCGCTGACCACCTTCTCCCTGTCCCTGCTGGGCACCTTCCTGGTGCGCTCGGGCGTGCTTTCCTCGGTGCATGCCTTCGCCACCGATCCGGCGCGCGGCGCCTTCATCCTCGGCTTCCTGGTCGTGGTCATCGGCGGCTCGCTCATCCTCTACGCCTGGCGCGCGCCGAAGATGATCACCGGCGGCGCCTTCAGCTGGTTCTCGCGCGAGGCCATGCTGCTCGCCAACAACGTCATCCTGCTGGCGGCGATGGGCGCGGTGCTGCTGGGCACGCTCTACCCGCTGCTCATGGATGCCCTCGGCATGGGCAAGATTTCCGTCGGCCCGCCCTACTTCAACGCCGTCTTCGTGCCGCTGATGGCGCCCGCCCTGTTCCTGCTGGGCGTGGGTCCCCTGGTGCGCTGGAAGGGGGAAAGCCTGCCGGATGTGGCCACCCGCCTGAAGTGGGCGCTGGCGGTGGCGGTGATCACCGGCTTCGCCCTGCCGTTCACCCTGGAAGGCTTCAATCCCTGGGCCACCCTGGGCTTCTTCCTCGCCATCTGGATCGCCCTCTCCGTGCTCATCGGCTTCCGCGAGCGCCTGAAGCACGGCGCCCGCCTGTCCAGCCTGCCGCGCTCGTTCTGGGGCATGCAGCTGGCCCACTTCGGCATGGCCTGGGGCATCGCCGGCATGACCCTGGTGGCCAATTACGAACAGGAGAAGGATGTGCGCATGAACGTCGGCGAGCAAACCTCCCTGGCCGGCTACACCTTCACCTTCAAGGGCACCACCGAGCATGACGGCCCGAACTATCGCGCCGCCCGCGGCACGGTGGAGGTCAGCCGCGACGGCAAACTGCTCAACACCCTGCATCCGGAAAAGCGCATCTACAACGCCTCCGGCATGCCCATGACGGAAGCCGCCGTCGACTACAGCTTCACCAGCGACATCTATGTCGCCCTCGGCGAGCCCCTGGACGACGAGGCCAAGGCCTGGGCCGTGCGGGTCTACCACAAGCCCTTCATCAACTGGATGTGGTACGGCGCGACCTTGATGATCCTGGGCGGTTTCCTGGCGGCGTCCGACCGCCGCTACCGCATCGCCGTCAAGAAACTGGAGGCGCCCGCCGGCAGCCAAGGGGCGGCCGCATGATGGCGCCGGGCACTCGTCATTCCCGCGCCCGCGGGAATCCAGTTCGTTCAACCCACTTCAATCAGCCCTTGGCCTGGATTCCCGCTTGCGCGGGAATGACGGGAGCGGGCGGGAGCCGCACATCATGAAGCGCTGGATTCCCCTGATCCTGTTCGCGGTCCTCGTGGGCTTCTTCGCCAAGGGCCTGTTCCTCAACCCGCGCGAGGTGCCGTCGCCCTTCATCGGCAAGCCGGCGCCTCCCTTCACCCTGCCGGTGGTGGGCGCCGCCGAGCGCACCTTCAGTCCCGAAGAAATGAAGGGCAAGGTCTGGCTGCTCAACGTCTGGGCGCCCTGGTGCGTCTCCTGCCGCCAGGAGCACGAGGTGCTGATGAGCCTGGTGCGGGAGCGCGAGCTGGCCATCGTCGGCCTCAACTGGAAGGACAAGAAGCGCGAGGCGGAACAGCTGCTCGACCAGCAAGGCAACCCCTATGTGGCCGTGCCCGACGACCTCAGCGGCAAGACCGGCATCGACTACGGCGTCACCGGCACCCCGGAGACCTATGTCATCGACAAGTCCGGCCTCATCCAGATGAAGCACGTGGGTCCCATCACCCCGGAAATCTGGGAAAAGAAATTCGAGCCGAAACTCAAGGAGCTGGGCGCATGAAAACATTCCGTCATTCCCGCGCAGGCGGGAATCCAGTCCCATACGCTGATTGGGTTGCGGACGACAACCTGGATTCCCGCCTGCGCGGGAATGACGGTCTGGGCGCGCTGGGCTGGCTACTCCTGTTGGCCGCCATGCTGATCAGCCTGTCCGTCCACGCCAACGAGGCCGCGCTCAACGCCGAGGACCCGGTCATCGAGGCGCGCCTGATCAAGATGGCCGAGGACCTGCGCTGCCTGGTCTGCCAGAACGAATCCCTGGCCGGCTCCAACGCCGAGCTGGCGCAGGATCTGCGCCGGGAAGTGCGCGCGCAGATGAAGGCCGGCAAGAGCGACCAGGAAGTCATCGCCTACCTCACCGATCGTTACGGCGATTTCGTCCTCTACCGCCCCCCCTTCAAGCCGGTGACCTACCTGCTCTGGCTCGGCCCCCTGTTGTTCCTGGGCATCGGCGCCGGCATCTGGTACCTGACCCTGAAGAAGCGCCGCACCCTGAAAGAGACCCCGGTGGACGAAAAGCAGATCGCCGCCGCCGCCAAAATCCTGGATGAGAAATAAGCCCATGAACGCCTTGAACCCCTTCTGGTCCGTCACCCTGTTCTGGATCGCCGCCGCCGTCTGCGTGCTGCTCGCCCTGGCCTTCGTGCTGCCACCCCTGTTGCGCCGCCGCGAGGCTGCCGCCAAGGCCGCGCGCCGCGACATCAACATCGCCGTCTACCGCGATCAGATGAGGGAAATGGAAGCCGACCGCGCCAACGGCCTGCTCTCCGAGGAACAGTTCCAGACCGCCAAGCTGGAACTGGAGGCGCGCCTGGCCGAGGATGCCCTCGCCCAGGCCGACAAGACCATGACACCGGTGGCCAGCCGCCGCCTGGGCTTCGGCCTGGCCGGCCTGCTGCCCGTCGCCGCCTTCGGCCTGTATTTCGTGCTCGGCAATCCCACCTCCCTCACCGCCATCGCCGAGGCCCAGGCCAGCGGCGATCAACAGGTGCAGGGCGGCCACGACATCATGAAGCTGATCCAGCAGGTGGAGGAGAAGACCAAGGCCAACCCCGAAGACGGCGAGGCCTGGACCATCCTGGCCAAGACCTACGCCGCCGTCGGCCACTGGCCGGAAGCCCTGCACGCCTACGAGAAGGCCATCAAGCTGCGCCCCGACGTGCCCTCGGTGATGACCGGCTACGCCGAGGCTCTGGCCATCACCAACAACCGCGTGCTGGCCGGCAAGCCCATCGAGCTGGTGCTCAAGGCGCTGGAGAAGGACCCGCAAGACCTGAAGGGTCTGGAACTCGCCGGCATCGCATCCTTCCAGGAGAAGGGCTTCGCCAAGGCCGCCTTCTACTTCAAGCACCTGTACAAGCAACTGCCGCCCGAATCGCCCTACGCGCAAGACATCCTGGAAGCGCAGAAGGAAGCCGAGCGCCTTTCCAAGCAGGGCATGACGAGGATGGACAACCTGTCCGACGCGGACGCGGGCAAGGACAAGGCGCCGCCGGCGCCCACCATCCAGGGCAAGCTCGACATCGCCCCCGCCCTCAAGGCGAAAATCGGCGCCAACGACACCATCTTCCTGTTTGCCCGTTCCGCCGAGGGCGGCGCCCCGGTGGCGGCCCTGCGCGCCCCCGCCAGCGCCGGCCTGCCGTTGGAATTCGAACTCAACGACGGCATGGCCATGAGCCACGAGAACCGCCTCTCCAAGTACAAGGAAGTGACCCTGGTCGCGCGCCTCTCCAAGACCGGCGACCCCAAGGGCGCGGCGGGCGACCTGGAAGGCGAAATGAAGGCGGTCAAGGTGGGCGCCAAGGACGTCCGCCTGGTGATCGACAAGGTCAAGCCCTAAACTGCATGTGAGTAGCGAGTGGGGATGCTCGCTACTCGCTACTCGCTACTCGCTACTCGCTACTCAGTCCTCAGTCTTTTCCATGCGCACCCTCATCTGCGGCTCCATGGCCTACGACACCATCATGGTGTTCCACGACCATTTCAAGAACCACATCCTGCCCGACCAGATCCACATCCTGAACGTCGCTTTCCTGGTGCCGGACATGCGTCGCGAGTATGGCGGCTGCGCCGGCAACATCGCCTACACCATGAAGCTGCTGGGCGGCGAGCCGCTGGTCATGGCCACCGTGGGCGACGATTTCCAGCCCTACCGCGAGCGCCTGAACCAGCTCGGCCTCGACCAGAGCCACATCCGCAACGTGCCCGGCAGCTTCACCGCCCAGGCCTTCATCACCACCGATCTGGCCGACAACCAGATCACCGCCTTCCATCCGGGCGCGATGAATCACTCCCACGAAAACCTCGTCGGTGAAGCGACCGGCGTCACCCTGGGCATCGTCGCGCCGGACGGGCGCCAGGGCATGCTGGAGCACGCGCGGCAATTCCACGAGGCAGGCATCCCCTTCATCTTCGATCCGGGCCAGGGCCTGCCCATGTTTTCCGGTGTCGAACTGCAAGGCTTCGTGGAACTCGCCGACTACGTCGCCCTCAACGACTATGAGGCCAAACTTTTGCAGGAACGCACCGGCCACAAGCTGGAGCGTCTCGCCAAGGAGGTGAAGGCCCTCATCGTCACCCTCGGCGCCCAGGGTTCCGTGATCTACAGCGACGGTGAGGCGCATCACATCGCCGCCGCCCGGCCGAGCGCCATCATGGATCCCACCGGTTGCGGCGACGCCTATCGCGCCGGCCTCATGACCGGCATGCAGAAAGGCATGGACTGGCCCACCTGCGGACGCCTGGCGGGCCTCATGGGGGCCGTCAAGATCGGCCACCGCGGTGGCCAGAACCACCGCTTCGGCTGGGATGAGATCGCCGAGCGCTTCAAGGCGGAATACGGCTACGGCATCGAGTGACGCTCCGCCGCCGGGGCGTCACGCACTGACAAGGAGCGAAACATGAAAACGATCTGGATCGCCCTGCTTCCCGCCCTCCTGGCGGGTTGCGCCAGCGGCCTGGGCAGCGGCGACTACGAGCGCACGGAAGCGCGCCGGGCCTACGAAGTGAAGATGGGGGTGGTGCAGCACGTGCGCAGCGTCCGCCTGGAAGGCACCGACAGCGGCGTCGGCACGGTGGCCGGCGGCGCCGTCGGCGGCATCGCCGGCAGCGAGGTGGGCGGCGGCAAGGGCAGCTACGTCGGCGCCGTGGTCGGCGCGGTGGTCGGCGGCCTGGCCGGCGCGGCGGCGGAGGAAGTCGCCACCCGCAAGCCCGGAGTGGAAGTCACCGTGCGTCTGGATTCCGGCCGTACCCTGGCCATCGTGCAGGAGGACACCGGCGAGAAGTTCGCCGTCGGCGACCGCGTGCGCCTGCTGGAATCCGGCAACCAGGTGCGGGTCACACGCTGAGCCCGAACCCAGCTTAAGCCCGCTTGAAGAACCACAAGAACGGCAACACGCGGCCACTCCCCTGGCCGCTGGCCCTCTTGCGGCTGTTGCGCTATGCCCTGCACGTCCTGGAAGGCCTGTTCACCATCGCCGTGGCGTTCCCCCGCATCAGCCAGGCCACCCGTCTGCGCCTGGTCCTGCGCTGGGCGCGCGGCATCCTGAGCATCTTCCGCGTGCGCCTGGACGTGCTTGGCGAGCCCCCCGGCGAGACGGCCAAGGTGATCCTGGTGGCCAACCATGTCTCCTGGCTGGACCCGGCCCTGATCATGGCCCTGCGCCCGGCCCACTTCGTCGCCAAGTCCGAGATCCGCGCCTGGCCGGTGCTGGGCTGGCTGGCGGAACGGGCCGGGACCATCTTCATCGAACGCGGCAGACGCCACGATACGGCTCGCATCAGCCGGACCCTGAGCGCGGGTCTGAGCGCCGGGGACAGCATCGCCCTGTTTCCCGAGGGCACCACCACCGACGGCGCCGGCGTCAAACCCTTCCACACCTCGCTGTTCCAGGCGGCGGTGCATAGCGGCGCAAGCCTCTATCCGGTGGCCCTGCGCTACCATCATGCCGACGGCAGTCTGGACACCGCCCCCGCCTATACCGGCGATCTGAGTTTCAAGGATTCGTTATGGCGGGTGGCCCGTCGCCGCGAATTGCGCGCGACCCTGGCCTTCGCCGCGCCCATCCCCACCGAGGGCAGGAACCGCCGCGAACTGGCCGCCGCCGCAGAGACCGCTATCCGCGCGGCTCTGGCTGACGCCGCGCAGCGCAGCGCACCTGAAAGCAGCGCTCATCCTCCAGCCTGAAGGCGGTCAGGGCGCCGCCCCACAGGCAGCCGGTATCCAGTGCCACCACGTCGTCGCGCAGCAGCAGGCCGAGCGTGGACCAGTGGCCGAAGATCACGCGCGCGTCGATGGAACGCCGGCCGGGGAAGTCGAACCACGGCGTCAGGCCGCGCGGCGCCGTGTCCGGCGCCAGCTTGTGCTGGAAATCCATGCTGCCGTCGGCGTGCAGGTAGCGGCAGCGGGTCAGCACGTTGGCGATGAAGCGCAGGCGTTCCTGCCCGTCCAGGTTCGGGTGCCAGCGGCGCGGTTCGTTGCCGTACATGTGCTTGAGGAAGTGCCGCCATTTCGGGCCGCGCAGGGCGTGCTCCAGTTCGGCCGCATGCAGGCAGGCCTGATCCGCGTTCCATTCCGGCGGCAGGCCGGCGTGCAACATCATCCACGACCCGCGCCGGTGCAGCATGGGACGGTGGCGCAGCCAGGTCAGCAGATCGTCGCGGTCCGGCGCGTTCAGGATCAACTCCAGGGTGTCCTTGCGATGCGGCGGCACGAAGCCTTCCGCCACCGCCAGCAGATGCAGGTCGTGGTTGCCCGGCACCGCCACCACGCAGTCGTCATGCGCCCGCGCCCAGCGCAGCACGGCGAGGGAATCCTCGCCCCGGTTGACGAGGTCGCCGGTGATCCAGATCTGGTCGTGCGCGGCGTCGAAGGCCACCGCTTGCAGCAGTTCCAGGAAGGCGCCGTGGCAACCCTGGATGTCGCCGACGACGTAGGTGCTCATGCTTCGTCACCGCGGCCGCTTCGCGGCCCTCGAAGCTCCCCTCCCCCCTCGATGGGGAGGGGAGCGTCGTGCGCTCCTCCGGAGCGGTTCCTGGGTAGGAGGGCCGAATCACCCCGCCCCTCCCCCGATGGCGCAGGGGAATCCGTTTGCAGGGCCATCAGCGGCCGCATGGCGGTGAGCAGGCTGGCGAACAGCCTCGGATGCAGTTGCTCCTGCTGCGCCAGCAGGCCTTTCATCTGGAAGCGCTGCATGGGCATGGCGAAACAGGCCGGACAGTTCTCGTGCACCACCGGCAGGCCGGCCTGGGCGGCGAAATCCCGCGTCTGCCGCTCGCGCGCGTAGGCCAGGGGGCGGATGACGCGCAGGTCGCCGGCGTCGATGCGGTAGTGCGCCTGCATGGTGCGCAGCTTGCCGCCGAAGAAGGCGCTCATCAGGAAGGTTTCCGCCAGGTCGTCGAGGTGCTGGGCCAGGGCCAGCACGTTATAGCCGTTCTCCCGCGCCACCCGGTAGAGGATGCCGCGGCGCAGGCGGGAGCAGTAGGCGCAGAAGGAATCGCCGCGCATGTGCGCGTCGGCGGAGGCGACGATGGGCTGGGATTCGTAGAAGTAGGGCACTCCCAGGCCCGCCATGTAAGGCTTGAGCGGGCTGGGATCGTATTCCGGCGACTGCGGGTCGACCGTGCAGGCGGCCAGTTCGAATTTGACCGGCGAGCGCCGTTGCAGGTGCAAGAGCACGTGCAGCAGGGACAGACTGTCCTTGCCGCCGGAGAGGCCGAGCAGGATGCGGTCGCCGGCGCGGATCATGGCGTGCTCGCCGATGGCCTTGCCGGCGGCGGCGAGCAGGGCGCGGGATGGCCGCGCCAGCCCGGCGGGGAGCGCCGGTTCGGCCGCGGGTAGCGTCTCCACCCGGTTCACGGAGGGCCCCGACGAAGCGTCGTCAGGGGATGGCCTTGTCGAGGCTGGCGAGGAACTTGTCGGCGGGTTCGAAGCCGATCACCCGGTAGGGCAACTCCTTGCCGGACTTGTCGAAGAAGATGATGCCGGGCGGGCCGAACAGGGTGAAGCGGGCCAGCATGGCCTTGTCCTCGACGCTGTTGGCGGTGACGTCGACCTTCAGCAGGAGGACGTCCTTGAGGCGGGCATGCACGCGCGCATCGCTGAAGGTGAAACGCTCCAGTTCCTTGCAGGACACGCACCAGTCCGCGTAGAAATCGAGCATCACGTAGCGCCCGCCGGCACCGCGCACGGCGGCATCCAGCTCCTCCAGGTTGCGCACGCGCTGGAACGGCAGCTTGGCGGTTTCCGCCGCGCCGGCGACGCCGCCGCCCTTGTACACCGACAGCGGCTGCAAGAGGTCGCGGCTGCCGCCCAGGGCGCCCAGCAGCAGGGCGATTCCGGACACCAGGGAGATGAGGCCGACCCCCTTCCAGAAGCGGGTGAAGCCGCGCGCGTTGACCGCCAGCGGCTCCAGGGCGTGCAGGTACATGGCGGAGATGATGAGCAGGGCGGACCACAGGAACATCAGGGTGATTTCCGACAGCAGGGGCGAGACCAGCCAGATCGCCACCGCCAGCAGGGCGACGCCGAAGAAGCGCTTGACCGCATCCATCCAGCCGCCCGCCCGCGGCAGCAGGGCGCCGGCGGAGATGCCCACCAGCAAGAGCGGCACGCCCATGCCGAGGGCCAGGAAGAACAGGGAGACGCCCCCCAGCACCACGTCGCCAGTCTGGCTGATGTAGAGCAGGGCGCCGGCCAGGGGCGCGGCGACGCAGGGGCCGACGATGAGCGCGGAGATCGCGCCCATGACGAAAACGCTGGCGAAGCGGCCACCCTTGATGCGGTTGCTGGCCTCGGTGAAGCGGCTCTGCAGGAAGCTGGGCATCTGCAGTTCATAGAAACCGAACATGGACATGGCCAGGGCAACGAAGATGGCGGCGCCAAGCCCCAGTGCCCAGGGGTTCTGCAGGGCGTTGGAGATGAGGGTGCCGGACAGGCCGGCGGCGATGCCGGCCAGCGCGTAGGTCATGGCCATGCCCAGCACATAGGCGAGGGAGAGCAGGAAGCCCTTGCGCTTGGTGATGTGCTGGCCCTGTCCGACGATGATGCCGGACAGGATGGGGATCATCGGGAAGACGCAGGGCGTCAGCGACAGCAACAGGCCGAAGCCGAAGAAGCTCGCCACCACCAGCCAGTAGTTGCCGCCCGCCAGGATGGCGGTGACGCGGCCGGTGTCGGAGGTATCCGCAGCCGCCGGGGCCGGGGCCGGCGCCGCCACTGCAGCCGCGGTCAGATCGACCGTCAGGGTCTCATCCTGCGGCGGGTAGCAGATTCCACTCTTGGCGCAGCCCTGGTGCGTGGCTTCCACCTGCAGCCTGGCCGTGCCCGGCGGCACGCCGGCCAGGCGCACAAGGACCTCGAAGTCCTGGTAATAGACGTGCATCTTGCCGAAGTTGGGATCGTCGATGATCTCGGCCGGTGGCAGATCCAGGCCGGATACCTGAACCCCGGCGGGGTCGCTGACGGTAAAGCCGATCTTGTCGCGGTACAGGTAGTAGTTCTTGGCGATGCTGAAGCGGGCCAGCAGATTGCCGCCTTCGGCCGGGACCAGGGTGAGCTTGAAGGCCTCCTCGGCCGGCAGGAATTCGGGCTCGGCCTGGCCGCCGAAGTCGCCGGCGAGGGATTTCAGGCGGGCCAGCACGTCGGCGCTTTGCTGCTGTTGCGGCGCGGCGGCGGGTGTCGTCGCAGCGGGTGTCGCCGCGGCGGTCACCGGGGTGACCCCGCCGAGGATCGCCACGCCTTCCTGGGGCGGGTAACACACACCGATGTCGGCGCAACCCTGGAAGCTCGCCTTCAGATTGAAAGGCTTGCCGGCGGCGGCGGGCCGGGACAGCGGGATGCGCACCAGCACCTCGCCACGGTAGGTCTCCGTCCTGCCGAACAGCGGATCCTGCAACACCTTGCCGGCGGGCAGCACCGGCGTGCCCAGAGTGACGCCGCCATCGGCGCTGAACTTGAGCTTGTCCTTATAGAGGTAGTAGCCGCCGGCGATCTGGAAGCGGGCCTCGACATTGGCCGCGTCGATCAGCCGGGCGGAGTAGCGGAAGGCCTTGTCGGGTTCCAGCAGATCCGTCTCCGCATGGGCCAGCGAGGCGAGAAACAGCAACAGGGCGGTAAAAAAACGCATGCAAGCTCCGCTCAGGCTCGGGCCGTTGGTGTGGCCGACGCGGTGTCGGCCGGCCCGGTGGACGTGGACTGCGCCAGCCAGTGGAGGTAGTCGGGCAGGCCATCCGCCAACTCCAGGGCCACGATCTCCGGCAGTTCGTAGGGATGCCGGCTACGCAGGTAGGTTTCCAGGGCGGGATAAAGTTCCGCCGTGGTCTTGATGAACAAAGGAATCTCCCCATCTTCCTGAACGTCTCCCCGCCAGCGGTACACGGAACGACAGGGAGAGAGGATGTTCACGCACGCCGCCAGACCCGATTCCACCAGGCCTCGGGCCAGTTCTCCGGCGATGTCGGCGTTGGGCAGGGTGGTGAGGACGAGGCGGAAGGCTGGCACGGAGCGCGCGCATGAGGTTGGGGTTTTTTGGGATTATAGCCGTGGCCTTTCTGGCCCTGGAAATAGTGGGGATATACCTGATCGGAAATCGTCTGGGCGGCTGGGCCACGGCCTTCTGGCTGCTGCTCGACGGCATCCTTGGTGTGCTGGTGATCCGCCGCGCGGGTGCGGAGTTCCCGACCCTGCTGCGCGACGCCCTACAGAGCGGCCATGCCCCCCTGGCCCCGCTGTGGGCCACCGGCCGGCGCTTCCTGGGCGGCGCCCTGTTGATCGTGCCGGGCCCCTTCAGCGATCTCATCGCCCTGCCCCTGCTGCTGTGGCCGTCGCCGCCCACACCACCGGCGCGGCGCATGGCGGCCCACGACGACGTCATCGAGGGCGAGTTCCGCCGCGAGGAGTAAGCACCGCCCCCGATGCGCGCCCGGCTTCCGGGCTAGAATACGGGACCTTGTCCCACACGGCCCGGGCCGGGCCCATCGCACCGTGACCTCCCACCCTTCCCTGTCCTATCGTGATGCCGGCGTCGACATCGATGCCGGCGATTCCCTGGTCGAGCGCATCAAGCCCCTGGCCCGCCGCACCATGCGCCCCGAAGTGCTGGCCGGCATCGGCGGCTTCGGCGCCCTCATGGAACTGCCCAAGAATTACCGGGAGCCGGTGCTCATCTCCGGCACCGACGGCGTCGGCACCAAGCTGAAGTTGGCCTTCCACATGAACAAGCACGACACCATCGGCCAGGACCTGGTGGCGATGAGCGTCAACGACATCCTGGTGCAGGGCGCCGAGCCGCTGTTCTTCCTCGACTATTTCGCCTGCGGCCACCTCGACGTGGACGTGGCGGAGCAGGTGGTGGCGGGCATCGCGAAAGGTTGCGAGCTGTCCGGCTGCGCCCTGATCGGCGGCGAAACCGCCGAGATGCCGGGCATGTACCCGGCCGGCGAGTACGACCTGGCCGGCTTCGCGGTCGGCGTCGCGGAAAAGTCCAAAGTCATCACCGGCCGCGACATCAAGCCCGGCGACGCGGTGCTCGGCCTGGCCTCCAGCGGCCCGCATTCCAACGGCTACTCCCTCATCCGCAAGATCATCGAGGTCACCGGCGCCGACCTCGCCGCGCCCTTCGACGGCCGCAGCCTCGGCGAAACCCTGCTGGAACCCACGCGCATCTACGTCAAGCCGCTGCTGGCGCTGATGCAGACAATGCGCGTGAAGGGTCTGGCCCACATCACTGGCGGTGGCATCACCGGCAACGTGCCGCGCGTCCTGCCTGAACACACCTGCGCCGTCATCGACTCCGGGGCCTGGACCTTGCCCGCGGTCTTCCAGTGGTTGCAGGCCCAGGGCAACGTCGCGCGCGACGAGATGTACCGCACCTTCAACTGCGGCATCGGCATGGTGCTGGTGGTGGACGCCGGCGACGCCGAGGCCGCCGGCAACTTCCTGCAGGCGCGTGGCGAAACCGTTTACCTGCTCGGCGAAATCCGCGCCCGCGAAGCAGGGCAGGAACAGGCCATCATCGTCTGACGGGCATGCGCGCCGTCATCCTCATCTCCGGCCGCGGCAGCAACATGCAGGCGCTGCTGGAAGCCGGCCTGCCGGTGGATTTCACCTGCGTCATCAGCAACCGGCCGGAGGCCGCCGGCCTGGCCATCGCGGCGCGGCATGGCGTTCCCACCGCCGTCGTCGACCATCGCCAACATGACGGCCGGGCGGCTTTCGACGCCGCGCTGGCGGAAGAGATCGACCGCCACGCGCCCGACCTGGTCATCCTGGCCGGCTTCATGCGCGTGCTCACCGAGGACTTCGTGCGCCACTACGCCAACCGGCTGGTGAACATCCATCCCGCCCTGCTGCCCGCTTTTCCCGGCCTCGACACCCACGCCCGCGCCCTGGCG
>VGVT01000030.1 GCA_016873935.1 Betaproteobacteria bacterium
GGCCTTTCACCCGGTCCTCGACGCCATCGCGGGCGGTGAGGATGAGCACCGGCGTCAGATGGCCGGCGGCGCGGTGGCGGCTGAGCACCTGCAAACCGTCGAGGCGGGGCAGGCCGAGGTCGAGGATGACCAGGTCGAAGCCGCCGGCGCGCAGCAGGGCCAGCGCCGCTTCGCCGTCCATGGCGAGATCGGTGGCGTAGCCGGCGGCGCGCATGGCGCGGGCCAGGCTGTCCTGCAGGATGGGATCGTCCTCGACGATGAGCACTCGCACGGCGTAAGGATGGCGTAAGGCGGCATGGCTAGGATACCGCAACCCGACCGCCCGGCGGCCGTACCGATCCTCCCCCGTCCGTCGTCTCGGCGACGGACACCGCCCCCCGGCTCGTCCGGGGGGTTTCCATTTCCGGGCCGCGAGGCCGCTCCGAAGGCGCTGCCCCCGGCCGGGGAAAACCCGTGGAGCGGGTAAGGCGGCGGTCTCAATTCAGACCCTCGTGTCCGCGATGTAAGGGGCCTGTAAGTCCCGCCGCGTAGCATCACTCCACCGTCCGAGGGGAAGGCGGACGCTTCTACCTTTGGAGTGATGCCATGGCAAAAACCGCGATGAACTGGGCGGCGATCGACGCCGACCCGCGCTTTCAGACCCTGCACAGAAAGAAGACCGCCTTTCTCTGGGGGCTGATGCTGTTCTCCGTCATCTTCTACTTCCTGCTGCCCATCGGCTCGGCCTACTTCCAGGAATTGTTCAAGGTGAAGGTGTGGGGCCCGCTCAACATCGGCATCGTCTTCGCCCTCTCGCAATTCCTCGTCGCCTGGGCCATCGCCGGCATCTATGCGCGGCGCGCCAACAAGGAATTCGACGCGATGGCCGAAGAGATCATCCGCGACGCGCAGCACATCAAGTAAGGACCCCGCCATGAACCTGAAACTGATTGGCGGCGCCGCCGCCCTGGCGCTCGTCAGCACCCTCGCCTTCGCCGGTTCCGGCGCGGTGGCCGACGAATACAAATGGATGACCTTCGCCGTGTTCGGCGGCATCATCGCCCTGACCATGTACGTCACCTACTGGGCGGCGCGGCAGACCCACTCCACCTCGGAGTTCTACGCCGCCGGCCGCTCGGTCACCGGCGTGCAGAACGGCTGGGCGATCGCCGGCGACTATCTCTCCGCCGCCTCCTTCCTCGGCATCGCCGGTCTCATCTCGCTGTACGGCTACGACGGCTTCATGTACTCGGTGGGCTTCCTGGTCGCCTACATCACCGTGCTGCTGGTGATCGCCGAGCCCTGCCGCAACATCGGCAAGTACACACTGGGCGACATCCTCGCCTTCCGCAACGACCCCAAGGCCTCGAAAACCGTCGCCGCCGTCTCCACCATCACCGTCTCCACCTTCTACCTGACCGCGCAGATGGTCGGCGGCGGCGTGCTGATCAAGACCCTGGTGGGCATCGACTACCACGTCTCCGTCATCGGCGTCGGCGTGCTGATGCTGACCTACGTCGTGTTCGGCGGCATGAAGGCCACCACCTGGGTGCAGATCATCAAGGCCGTGCTGCTGGTCACCGCCTCCATCCTGCTGGTGCTGTTCACCTGGGGCCAGTACGGCTTCTCCCTGCCCGGCTTCCTGCAGGCCGTGGTCGTTGATCCCAAGGTGCAGGCGCAGGTAGCGAAGCTGGTGGGTGACGCCGCCACCAACATGACGCCCGAGGAACTCGGCCAGCGCTTCCTGGAGCCGGGCCTGTTCCTGAAGAACCCCATCGACCAGATCTCCCTGGGCATGGCCCTGGTGCTGGGCACCGCCGGCCTGCCGCACATCCTGATGCGCTTCTTCACCGTGCCCACCGCGAAGGACGCGCGCAAGTCGGTGCTCTGGGCGATGGGCATCATCGGCGGCTTCTACGTGCTCACCCTGTTCCTGGGCCTGGGCGCCGCCATCAACGTCGGCCCGGTCGACATCCTCGCGTTGGACAAGGGCGGCAACATGGCTGCCCCGCTGCTGGCCCAGTACGTCGGCGGCGGCGCCGACTCCATGCTCGGCAACCTGTTCCTCGCCTTCGTCGCCGCCGTCGCCTTCGCCACCATCGTCGCGGTGGTGGCCGGCCTGGTGCTGGCGGCGGCTTCCGCCATGGCGCACGACATCTACGTCGGTGTCATCAAGGGTGACCGCGCCTCGCCACAGGAACAGGTCATCGCCGCGCGCCTCTCCTCGGTGATCGTCGGCATCCTGGCCATCGCCGTCGGCATCGCCGCCGAAGGCCAGAACGTCGCCCACCTGGTCGGCATGGCCTTCGCCGTGGCCGCCTCCAGCAACCTGCCCGCCATCTTCTTCACCCTCTACTGGAAACGCGCCAACACCTACGGCATCGTCGTCGGCATGATCGTCGGCGCCATGACCGCCATCGGCCTGGTGATGATCTCTCCGAACATGACCTACCCGCAGGCCGTGCTCAAGGAAGCCAGGAAGGTGCTGCAAGGCGAACCCGCCCAGCCCGCCATGCAGGCACGGCCGGCCCAGCCCGCCTCCAGCCTCCTGTGCGAGCTGTTCGCCCTGGACGGCTGTGTGGCTTACACCCCGGAAAGAGCCGCTTCCGCCGAGAAGCCGGCCAAACCGGGCGCGGCCGAGAAGCTGACCCTGTTGAACGAGAAGCTGGCCACCCTGACCGACGCCAAGGACATCGCGAAGGTGAAGCAGGACATCGTCGCCACCGAGAAGGCCAAGGCCAAGGCGGAGTCCGACCTGAGGAAGTTCGACGGCCAGACCACCAGCATGATGGGCCTGGAAAAGCCCTTCTTCCTGCTGAAGAACCCCGGCCTCATCTCCATCCCCCTGGGCTTCCTCTGCGTCATCGTGTTCTCGCTCATGTTCCGCGACAAGCGCGCCGAGGAGATGTGGGACGAACTCTACGTGCGCCAGAACACCGGCATCCACGCGGAAGGCGCGACGGCGCACTGAAGTCGGCCTCTGACTTCCCAGCCGCGGCCTCCGGGCTTGTCTGGGGGGGCTGACACCTGATCGCCCTGCTCGCCCCCCGCGCTTATCAACCACACCGTTGAG
The DNA here is from genome assembly GCA_016873935.1 of Betaproteobacteria bacterium. GTDB lineage: Bacteria > Pseudomonadota > Gammaproteobacteria > Burkholderiales > Thiobacillaceae > PFJX01. Next base: position 3,053 of record VGVT01000030.1, read on the forward strand.
CGTCTATGGACGCGCAATCCATCGTTGCCATCGCGCATTCCGATTCGCGCGCGCTGGAATTTCGGACTTGGAAGCCAGAACAAATATGCCCCGCGCCGCGCCACACGGGACATTCCAGCAAGCGGGCCTAATGGCATAAGCTACGGGTTCTCGTGCCAGTCAACCGCCATGCCCGCTCCCAACTCCCTCATCCTGGCCACCGCCGAACACCTGAGCCGCTTCGCGCCCTTCGACAGCATGGCGCGGGAGCACCTGATCTGGCTGGCCGAGCGGCTCAAGCTGGCCTACTACGGCAAGAACGAGGTGCTGCTGTCGCCGGAACACGGCGACGTCAAGCGCCTGTACATCATCAAGCAGGGCGCCGTGCAGGTGGAACAGGGTGATTCCGGCAATGCCTGGCTGGAACTGCACGAGGGCGAATCCTTCCCGCTCGGCGCCCTGCTGGGCGGACGCGTGGCGATTTCCACCTTCACCGCCCTCACCGACGTCTTCACTTATGAGCTGTCGGCAGACGAATTCCGCGAGCTGCTTCGCCTTTCCCCGGTGTTCCAGGATTTCTGCACGCGCCGCATCGCCGCCCTGCTGGAACGCTCGCAGCGCAGCGTGCAGGCCCGCTATGCCGCGACCACGGCGGAACAGCAGTCGCTGCGCAGCCCGCTTTCCAGCATCGCCCGGCGCAAGCCGGTCACCTGCCGGCCGGAAACCCCGCTGCGCGAGGCCCTGGACACCATCCAGGAAAACCGCATCAGCGCCATCGTCGTGGTGGAGGACGGCGACCGGCCGGTGGGCGTGTTCTCGGTACGCGACCTGATCAGCCGCGTCATCCTGCCCGCCACCGACCTCGCCACCCCGATGCGCGAGGTGATGACGCCCAACCCGGTCTCCCTGCCCTCCAATGCCCACGCCTTCGAAGCCGCCATGCTCATGGCGCGGCACGGCTTCCGCCACGTGCTGGTGGCGGATGGCGGCCGCCTGACCGGGGTCATCTCGGAAAAGGATCTGTTCTCCCTGCAACGCGTCGGCGTCACCCAGATTTCCGCGACCCTGCGCAGCGCCATGGACCTGGACACCCTGGTGCGCGCCTCCGAGGACATCCGCCAGTTGGGCCACAACATGATGGCCCAGGGCGTGGCCGCCGAGCAGCTCACCCAGATTCTGTCCACGCTCAACGACCTGCTCACGCAGCGCGTCATCGAACTCGAATGCTCGGCCACCAAGGACTGCCGCTACGCCTTCTGCTGGCTTGCGTTCGGCTCCGAGGGGCGGCTGGAGCAGACGCTGTCCACCGACCAGGACAACGGCCTCATCTTCACCGTGCCCGAGGGCGAGACGCCGGATCAGGTGCGCGCCTGCCTGCTGCCGCTGGCCGAGCGCATCAACCGCGCCCTCGATGCCTGCGGCTTCCCGCTGTGCAAGGGCGAGATCATGGCGATGAACCCCAAGTGGTGCCTGTCCCTCGACGAATGGAAGACCTGCTTCGCCCGCTGGATCGATTCCGGCGACCCGGAGTCCCTGCTCAACGCCAGCATCTTCTTCGACTTCCGCCCGCTGCTGGGCCAGGAAAAACTGGCCGAGGAACTGCAAACCTGGCTGCTGGCGAAAACCGTGGCCACCCCCCGTTTCCTGCACCAGATGGCGGCCAACGCCCTGCGCAACCGGCCGCCCCTGGGCCTGGTGCGCGACTTCGTGGTGGATGGCGAGGGCGACCAGGCCAATACCCTCGACCTCAAGCTCAATGGCACCACGCCCTTCGTCGACGCCGCGCGGGTATTCGCCCTGGCCACCGGCGTCGCCGCCACCGGCACCGCCCCGCGCCTGCGCGGAGCGGCGCCGAAGCTGAACATCCCGGAATCCGAGGTGGAGGCCTGGCTGTCCTCCTTCTTCTTCATCCAGATGCTGCGGCTGAACGGCCAGCACGAGGAAATGCAGGCCGGCAAGGCGATGGACAACCGCATCGACCCGGAGGAGCTGAACGACCTGGACCGCCGCATCCTCAAGGAATCCTTCCGCCAGGCGCGCAAGGTGCAGGCCCGGCTGGCCCTCGACTACAAGGTGTAAGCCATGGGCCTGTTCGATCGCCTGTTCGGCCGCCGAGTCCAGCTCGAACCCGACCTCGCCGGACAACTGGAGGCCTGGCGCGGACGCGCCGAAGCCGATCTTTCCGCGGACTTCGACGCCACCCGCTACGTCGTGGTGGACGTGGAAACCACCGGCCTCGACCTGGCCCGCGACCGCCTCATCGCCATCGGCGCCTGCGCCGTGGAAAACGGCGAGGTGGTGATGGCCGACAGCTTCGAGATCGTGCTGCGCCAGGACCGCATCAGCGCCAAGGACAACATCCTCATCCACGGCATCGGCGGCGAGGCCCAGCGCGAGGGCCTGGAGCCGGCGGAGGCGCTGCTGCGCTTCCTCGATTTCCTGGGCAAGTCGCCGCTGGTGGCCTTTCACGTCACCTTCGACCAGACCATGATCAAACGCGCGGTCAAGGAATACCTGGGTTTCGAGTTCAAGCACCCGTGGGTTGACCTGGCCTATGTCATGCCCGGCCTGCTGCCCCAGTTCGCGAAACGCTACCGCGCCCTCGACGACTGGTCCAACTACTTCGAGATCAGCAATTTCGCGCGCCACAGCGCGCTCGCCGACGCCCTCGCCACCGCCCAGTTGTTCCTCTGCGCGCTGCCGCTGGCACGCGACAAACAGTCCTCCTGCTACCGCAACCTGCAGGATCTGGAGAAGGCGCAGCGCTGGATCAACTGGACCGGCTGACCCCGCCGATCGGCGAATCGGTTTGTGCAGTGCAAAATTAGCCCTTTCTAATCAACGGCTTATTTCTATTTCGAGTGGATTGAGCCGGCTTCTTTCCGGCTATACTCCGCGAGCCGCTGCGTGGCTGTCTGCGCACGGGTCTGGGGGAGGAGGGTCCGCTCACGCGGGCTTCCCAGACAGTGCCACCTTGTTTCCAAATGGAGGAGCGCAATGCAACTGACGGACAAGCACCGTGAGTACTGGAGCAAGAATCTGCGGCTGACCGCGGTTCTGCTCGCCATCTGGTTCGTAGTGACCTTCGTCGTGATCTGGTTCGCCAAGGAACTCAACGAAATCGTCATCGCGGGCTTTCCCTTCGCCTTCTACATGGGCGCCCAGGGAGCTTTGATCATCTACGTCATTGTCATCTGGTTCTACGCCAACAAAATGAACCAGATGGACAAGGACTATGGCGTCCACGAAGGGGAGGACTGACATGGCGACCGCGGCAACTTCCAACAAGGCCTTCTTCAATCAGTTGAAGAAGTACTACGGTTTCTACACCGGCGGCTTCATCGCCTTCGTCATCGTCCTGGCCATCCTGGAACAGATGGGCATGCCGCCGAAATGGATCGGCTACATCTTCCTGGCGGCCACCATCGGCCTCTACGCCGGCATCGGCATCATGTCGAAGACCGCCGACGTGTCGGAGTACTACGTCGCCGGACGCCGCGTGCCCGCGCTGTTCAACGGCATGGCCACCGGCGCCGACTGGATGTCGGCGGCGTCCTTCATCGGCATGGCGGGTACCCTGTACCTGACCGGCTATGACGGCCTCGCCTTCGTCATGGGCTGGACCGGCGGCTATGTGCTGGTGGCGCTGTTCCTGGCGCCCTACCTGCGCAAGTTCGGCCAGTTCACCATTCCCGACTTCCTGGGCGCCCGCTACGGCGGCAACCTGCCCCGGACCCTGGGCGTGCTGGCGGCCATCATCTGCTCCTTCGTTTACGTGGTGGCGCAGATCTACGGTGTCGGCCTGATCACCAGCCGCTTCACCGGCCTGGAGTTCCAGGTGGGTGTGTTCGTCGGCCTCGCCGGCATCCTGGTGTGTTCCTTCCTCGGCGGCATGCGCGCGGTGACCTGGACCCAGGTGGCCCAGTACATCATCCTGATCATCGCCTACATGATCCCGGTGGTCTGGCTGTCGGTGAAGCACACCGGCAACCCGGTCCCGCAGATCGCCTACGGCAGCGTGCTGCAGCAGGTCACCCAGTTGGAGAAGGATCTGAACAATCCGGCCACCGACAAGGGCGCGCTCGAGGCCAAGGCCCGCGCCGCGCACAAGGAAAAGCAGACCGAGCTGGAAGCGAAGATCAAGGCGCTGGACGATGCGGTCGCCGCCGGCAACGGTGACGCCTTCGTCGCCGAAGTGCGCGCCGCCGCCGCCGACCCGTCGAAGATCCCGGCTACCGCCGCCGCGCTCAAGGCCGACTGGAAGAAAGCCGCCGACGGCCACAAGGCGAGGACCGGCGCGGTGCCGGCGCACGCCACCGCCTTCGCCGGCGCGGGCGCCGAGAAGAAGCTGCTGACGGCCAACCCCGACGCCAGCGCCGAGGAAATCGCCAAGGCCAAGGCCGAGGACAAGAAGGCCTCCGACACCAAGCGGCTCAACTTCATCACCCTGGTGCTGTGCCTGATGGTGGGTACCGCTTCGCTGCCGCACATCCTGATGCGCTACTACACCACCCCCTCGGTGCGTGAAGCGCGCAAGTCGGTGTTCTGGTCGCTGTTCTTCATCTTCCTGCTCTACTTCACCGCCCCGGCCCTGGCCGTGCTGGTGAAGTTCGAGGTGTACAACAGCCTCGTGGGCTCGTCGTTCGCCGCGCTACCGGCCTGGGTTTCCAACTGGTCGGCGGTGGACGCGACACTGATGAGGATCGCCGACATCAGCGGGGACGGCATCGTGCAGCTCGCCGAGATCACCATCGGCGGCGACCTGATCGTGCTGGCCACACCGGAGATCGCCGGCCTGCCCTACGTCATCTCGGGCATGGTCGCCGCCGGCGGTCTGGCCGCCGCGCTGTCCACCGCCGACGGCCTGCTGCTGACCATGGCCAACGCCCTGTCGCACGATGTCTACTACAAGATGATCGACCCCAACGCGTCCACCGTCCGCCGCATCACCATCTCCAAGACCCTGCTCCTGGTGGTGGCCCTGTGCGCGGCCTACGTGACCTCGTTGAAGCCGGGCGACATCCTGTTCCTGGTGGGTGCGGCGTTCTCGCTGGCCGCGTCGGCGTTCTTCCCCGCCCTGGTCCTGGGGGTGTTCTGGAAGCGCGCCAACTACCTGGGTGCCGTCATCGGCATGACCGCCGGCCTGGCCGTGTGCATGTACTACATGTACATCACCTACCCCTTCTTCGGCGGCGTTCCCGCCAACGAGTGGTTCGGCATCAAGCCCATCTCCGCCGGCATCTTCGGCATGCCCGCCGGCTTCCTGGGCGTGATCATCGGCTCCCTGCTCTCCCCGGCCCCGTCCAAGGAGATCCAGGAACTGGTCGACCACGTGCGCTACCCCAGCCTGGAAGGCGACATCGACACCAAGGCAGCTTGATTTTCCCGCCTGCCCCCCCGCCGGGGGGCGCTCAACAACGGCCCGTCTCAGGACGGGCCGTTTTTTTTGTGGCCCTGTTCGCGTTGACTGGCTGCTGAAATATCCCCTTGGCGTTTAAGTGCCTGCGCCTGAGGAAATCAATGTTGCGGATTCGCGGTAGAGGGGCGCATGCATGGAATCAGAGCCCATTGTCCCGGACCCCATTGTCCCGGACCCCTTTGGCCCGCCCCGAGCAACCCCCTGGATCCTCGACACTACTTCCCCGCTCCACGCGCCCGGAACTCTCTCAAAACAGCAGGGCCGCACCAAAAATGCCCACCATGATGAATGCCAGCCCCACTTTGGCGAGGATCCCCAACATGATGCCGACCCAGGTGGCGACCCCGACCTGGACGGCGCGGGTCTGGTCTCTCCGCGCCAGGTACTCGCCCACGGCGGCGCCGACCAGGGGCATGAAGAACACGCCCACCAGACCCATGAAAAGACCCAGCACCGTGCCCACTGCCGCCCCCAGCAGAGCCAGCTTGCTGGCGCCGGCTTTCCTAGCGCCGAGGAGCCCGGACACATAGTCCAAGGCCCAGGCCAGCACCGCCAGCACCGTGATCACCACCACGGTGGTCATGCCGACACGAGTGAAATCGTCAATCCAGGCCGCCAGGACGATGCCGCCCCAGACCAGCACGGTGCCCGGCAGAACAGGCAGCACGGTGCCCGCCAGGCCCACCAGAATCAGGATGACGGACAAGATCCACAACAAGGTGATTTCCAAGTTACGCCCTTGATTTCAACAATAAGACGCGCATTGTGCGTCATCCGGAAACCGCGGATGCATCGCTCCACTCCGGCTCATCGGTAAGGTTTGCCCAGGTGTCCATCATGTGGACCTACGAGTTCTCCTCCGACTACGTGAAGATCGACGCGGAACACCGGACCTGATTTCCCGCGCTGCCCGGACCCACTCAGGACATGGTCGTCATGGGTGGCGACCCGGGGCAGCCGCGTAGTCCTTTCCCGGCCATTTCCTGGCGGGAGCTGGGGGATGCGCTGGAAAGCAGCCTGGCAACACGCCAATCGCCGTAAATGAGTCGGACCGCCCGGCCATCAGTGGGCGAGCGTCTTCGAGAACACATTGAGGACCACCACACCGGCGATGATCAGCGCCAGACCGATGAGCGCGGGCGTGTCCAGCACCTGCCCGAAGAACAGCCAGGCGATCAGGGCGATCAGCGCAACGCCCACGCCGGACCAAATCGCATAAGCCACGCCGATCGGGATGGTCTTCAGCGTGAGCGACAAAAAGTAGAACGCGGATGCATAGCCGACGGTGACGATGACGGACGGCCATAAGCGGGTAAAACCTTCGGACGCCTTCAACGCCGAAGTCGCGATGACTTCGCTGACGATCGCCACGGACAGAAAAACCCATTGCTGCATGCTTGTGCTCCTCGGTATTGGGAAGCCCGGCGTTACAGATGCCGGAAAAGTATGGATGCCGGCCCCGGACCCGTATAAGGCGGACGCGGCCCTGAACCGAAAACGGCGGGCGGCTCCGCTTCCCTCAAGGCTTAGTCAATGCGGCGCGGAGCATGCTGCAAGCGACATGAAGAAGTACACAAAGCAGCGCCCAGCCGAGCGCCGAACCCAGCACGAACACCGCGTACTCCCCTGCGCCGCCCAAACCGGACCCAAACAGCAGTGAACCGTTGATCAGCACGTAAAGGGCGACGCCCGGATAATACAGCCAGGCAAGCGCCGAAGACGTGGTGGCACCGTGCACGGCCAGGTCCGCGACATAGACCACGGAAAGGACGGCCCAGGACAAGCCCAGCGCCACCGCGAAAACCACGCTCGGGCGCAACCCGCATGCGGCGCGACACCACCCCAGTCTCACGGCTTCGCCGCCGCCCCGAGCGCCAGGCCGAGGTATTCACGCACGTGTTTGCGAGTGATGTCCCCAGCCGATGCCAGCTTGATGTGGCGGCGAAATTTCCCTGCGCCTTCCAGAACCTGGAACCTGTCCGGCAGCGACGCGCCCGCGACGAACTCCAGCGAAACGTGTTTCGCGTAGGAGAAGACACCGCAAAACGGCTTGCCGGCGGAAAACAGGAAACCGCCGTACTTCACCTCCTCGGTAATGCCCGCGTCCAAGCCGAGGATCAACTCCCGCAGCGCCTGCACAAGCTCGAAGCGCGCGGGATCGAGAAAGCGGATGTCTTCAAGGAGTTTCGCGATGCGTTCGGCGGACATGGTGTCAGGGATGGTAAGGAATGAAGGCGTCGGGCTCGGGTTACTTCGTGGCTTGAAGGTTGATTAGCTCTGACCCCGTTTGCCGATTCCGCTTGCCCGTTTCTGACCCCGTTTGCCCGTTTGACTGAGGAATCACTGATGGAATCGTCATCCCCGCGCAGGCGGGGATCCAGGTTGTTGATTGTTATGGGTTCCCGCCTGCGAGGGAACGACGAGATTGGTGGGTACATTTACTCTGACCCCTTTGGTACGCGGCAATCTACGCGCGTTTCGCGCCCAGCGGCAAGGGGCGCCCCTGCGCCACCTACTTCTTGTACTTGCTCACGCTCCGCGCCTTCATGCGGTAGCTGGAATTGCCCATCTCGGTGGTGGACAGGGCGATTTCCACGGTGCCTTCCACCCATACCGGGTCCATGGCCTGCATGCCTTTCGCGGGGTTTTCGGCGATGACGTGAATGATCTGGTTGGCGGGGGGCGGGGGGACGTGGATGCAGGCGCCGAAGTAGGGCACCAGCAGGAATTCCCGCAGGTTCTTGTCGCCCCATTCCAGGGGCACCAGGAAGCCGGCGATGCGGATGTTGCGGCCGTTCATGGATTCGTTGGCGGGGGCGGCGTCCCAGGCCTTGCGCAGTTTGCGCAGGGCCTCGTCGGCGCGGGGGTCGGAATCGCTCAGCTTGGAAACGTCCAGGCCCTTGAAGGCGGCCAGCGGGTCCCAGCCCTTGGGCAGCAGATCGTCCCAACTGGTCTCCGGGTAGGCGGTCTTGGCCTTGCCGGCGGCGGCGGGCAGGCGGTCGCCCACCTTGAAGTCCGGCTTGCCCTGGGCGGATGCCGCAAGGGAAAAGGCCAGCAGGAAGGGCAGGAGCCAGATCTTTTTCATGGGAACCTCACAGGCGCGGCGTCATGCCGTCGGCCAGGGATAGACGATAAGCCCGCCAGCCGGGCAGCAGGCTGGCCAGAAGACCAGCCAGGAGGACCCCGCCCAGGGCGTACAGTTCCCCGCTGCCGGGCCAGTCGGCGCGCAGGACGAGGCCGTATTCGGCCTGCACCCAGGGTCCCAGGCCGAGCACCAGGACGGTGCGCAGGGTCAGGCCGAGCAGGGCGCCGGCCAGGGTGACGGCGCCGCCCTCCAGCGCCAGCAGCAGGAAGATGTCGCGCGGGCGGGCGCCGTTGGCGCGCAGGATGGCGAGTTCGCGCCGGCGCTGGTCGAGGCTGGCGAGCACCACCGCCACCAGGCCGGCGAGGCCGGCGGCGACGGCGAGGGCGGAGACCGCGCGCAGCACCCCTTCGGCCACGCCCAGCAGTTCCCACAGTTGCGACAGGGCGACGCCGGGCAGCACGGCCATCAGCGGTTCGTCGCGGTAGTCGGCGACGTGGCGTTGCATGGCGAACACCGCCGCCCGGCTCTTCAGGCCGACCAGCACGGCGGTGACGGACTTGGGAGTGAGGTCGAACTTCTTCACCAGCTCCGGTGGGATATTCAGGCCGGGGATGGGGGCGCCGCCCTGCCAGTCCAGGTGGATGGCTTCCAGGGCTTCCAGGCCGATGTGCAGGGTGCGGTCCACCGGCGTGCCGGTGGGGGCGAGGATGCCCACCACGGTGAAGGGCTTGTCGCCGTGCTCGGCGAGCCCCTCGCCGCCCATGCCGTGGCTGAGGGTGATGCGTTCGCCCGGGCGGTAGCCCAGCTTGCGCGCCACCTCGGCCCCCAGCACTACCTCGAACAGGCCGGCGAAGGGCTGGCCGGCGGCGAAGGCGAGGGGCTGCCTGTCGCCGAAGCGGAAGTGTTCGAAGTAGGCGGACGTCGTGCCCAGCACCGGGTAGCCGCGATGCGAGTCGCCCAGCGACAGGGGGATGGTCCAGGCCACCGCGGGATGCGCGGCCAGGGCGCGGGCGCTGTCCCAGCCCAGGTTGTGGCTGGCCTCGCCCATGCGGAATACGGAGTAGAGCAGCAGTTGCAGGGGGCTGCCGCGCGCGCCCACCACCAGGTCGGTGCCGGACACGGCCTGGGCGAAGCCGTCGCGGGCGTCCTGGCGCAGGCGCTCGATGCCCAGCAGCAGGGTGACCGAAAGGGTCACCGCGAGCAGGGTCAGGCCCAGGCTGTAGCGGCGGTTCCAGGCACTTTTCAGGGCCAGGGGAAGCAGCGCCCTCATGCCGCCTCCGCCGGCGCCCGGTTCAGTTCGGCCATCGCCAGGGCGCGGCCGAAGCCGCGTTCCAGACGGCGGTGGTGGCTGACGAAAAGTAGGGCGGCGCCGGAATCCACGCACTCGCGCCGCAGCAGGTCGAGGAAGGCTTCCTGGCGGGCGGCGTCGAGGGCCGAGGTGGGCTCGTCGGCGATGAGCAGTTCGGGCCGGCCGATCAGCGCGCGGGCCGCCGCCACGCGCTGCTGCTGGCCCACGGAAAGCTGGGTGGCGGGACGTCGCCAGAGGCTTTCCGCCAGGTCCAGATGGCGCAGCAGGGTGGCCGCCGCCGCGCGCGCGTCGCCGGCCCGCTCGCGCCGCCGCCGCGAAAATCGGCAGGGCAGCAGGACGTTGTCGAGCACCGAGAGATAGGGGATGAGGTTGAACTGCTGGAAGATCAGGCCGACGTGATCGACGCGGAAACGGTCGCGATCGGCGGCGGACAGCTCGCCCAGTACTTGGCCCAGCACCTCCACCCGGCCCCGCGTCGGCGCCAGCACGCCGGCCACCAGGTTGAGCAGCGTGCTCTTGCCGGAGCCCGAAGCGCCGTGCAGGAACACCTGCTCGCCCGCCTCCAGGCGCAGCGCCGGGATGTCCAGGCAAGCCTCCGTCTGGCCCGGCCAGCGGAATTCCAGGTCTTCCAGGAGAAGGAGCGGTGCGGTCGTCATGACGACCGCTAGCTTACCAAGACAACAGCCGCATCCTCGGTGTGAGCCGCCGGGCGGTCTGCCCCTTGCCGCTCACCACCTGCACATCCAACCGGCGCAGTTTGGGGAAGTTGCTGAACAGGCGCGCTTCCAGGCCGGTCAGCTTGTCGGGCTGGGCACAGGCAAAGCGGTATTCCGCCACCACGTCGCCGTGGCCGTCCTCGCCGGCGCCCGGCTTGCCGTCGAGCACGTCGGAAATGACGCGGGTTTCCGCGAGCTTGCAGCCGGCCGCCGTGGTCGGCGCGAACAACTGCTCGCCGACCGCCAGGGTCTTGCGCAAGCTGGCGACGGCGGCACGCTCCTTGTCGTTGCGCGGCGCGTGCTCGAAGCCCAGCACCGCCTCCAGCGGCGACTCCAGGCGCAGGTCCAGCCTGCCGCCGTCCACCGCTACCTTCAACTCGGCCTGGCCGTGCACGTGGGCGTGCTGGTGCGGGTGCTTGTGGCCATGTTTGTGGTCGTCATGGGCCAGGGCGGGCATGGCCAGGGCCAGGGCCAGCAAAAGGGGGGCGGATCGTTTCATGCATTCACCTCGTTCTCGGTTTGGGTTTCGGAAGATTCCGCCATGCGCCAGCGGGGAAAGGGGTCGTCGATCGCGCGCCAGGCCGCCTCGCCCAGGGCCATTTCCGCGTCGGTCAACAGACAGGCATCGAAGCAGGCCGTGAGTTCCTCGGGCTGCATGCGCATGCCGATGAGCACGATTTCCTGACGCGCGTCGCGCACCGTCCGGCCCCGGCCGTCGACGCCTTCCGGCCACAAACCGCCGGGGCCGTGATCGCGGGTGGCGCCGGCCAGCGACACCACCCCCGCCCATTCCGGCCGGCTGGCCAGCCAGAACCAGCCCTTGGCGCGCACCACGCCGGGCCACTCGGTGTGCATCCAGTCCCACAGCCGCAGCGGATGGAAAGGCTTGCGCGCGCGGTAGACGAAGCTGGAGATGCCGTATTCCTCGGTCTCCGGCACGTGCTCGCCGCGCATCTCCCGCAGCCAGCCCGGCGCCCGCGCGGCCTGCTCGAAATCGAACATGCCGGTGTCGAGCACGCTGCCCAGGTCCACCCGGCCGTGGCTGGCCACTTCCAGCTTGGCGCGCGGGTTGAGGGTATGCAGCAGGGAGGCCAGCCGGGCGAGTTCGCCGGGGCTCACCAGGTCCGCCTTGTTGATGACGATGACGTCGCAGAACTCGATCTGGTCCACCAGCAGGGTGGCCACGGTGCGCTCGTCCTCCTCGCCCAGGGATTCGCCGCGCTGCGCCAGCAGATCCTCGCTGGCGTAGTCGTCGAGAAAGTTGCGCGCGTCGACCACGGTGACCAGGGTGTCCAGGCGGGTGAGCTTCGACAGGGAAATGCCGTGCTCGTCCTCGAAGGTGAAGGTTTCCGCCACCGGCAGGGGCTCGCCGATGCCGGTGGATTCGATGACCAGATAGTCGAAGCGGCCTTCCCGCGCAAGGCGCGACACTTCCACCAGCAGATCTTCGCGCAGGGTGCAGCAGATGCAGCCGTTGCTCATCTCCACCAGCTTCTCCTCGGTGCGCGACAGCGCGGCGCCGCCGTCCCGCAGCAGCGCGGCGTCGACGTTCACCTCGCTCATGTCGTTGACGATGACCGCCACCCGGCGGCCCTCGCGGTTGTGCAGGATGTGATTCAGCAAGGTGGTCTTGCCGGCGCCGAGGAAGCCGGAGAGGACGGTGACGGGCAGGCGGGGGTCGGTTTGCGCAGGCATGGTTTCTCCAGAATGTTCAGTCCCACACCGCGTCCAGCGCCAGCAGCACACGCGGGGCTGACTCCGGCGGCACGGCGGGGGAGCGGTGGATGACGCCGTGGCCGGCATGGCCCTGCCACAGCTCGCCCTTGAGCAGGGCGATGGCGTAGGGGGCGACCCGGCCGATGCCGCCCGGGTCCAGGATCAGGCCGGAACCGGCGTCGTCGAGCCCTCCCGCCCCGGCCCCCAGCTTGCTCCGGTCGGCGCTGTTCTCCCGCAACCACTCGGTGCCGGGTCCACGCCAGGTGCAGAGCAGGCGGATGCCGGTGCGATCGACATGGAAGCGCGGGCACATGGCGCGGCCGACCACCTCCAGGCGCAAGGCCGCGTGGTCGCAGCCGAGCAGTTCGCCGTAGAGTGCGGCCAGGAAGGCGATGTCGTTGACCAGGGCCTGGCGCCCGGGCAGATCGGGCAAGATCGAGGCGGGCAGTCCGCGCGCCACCGGCACCACCTGGCGCAGGCCCGCGCCGAGTCGGGGCGCGGCCGCCACCAGGTAGGCGTCGATGGTGGGGTCGCTCGGACGCGGCAGGTGGCAAAGCCCGACCTCCGCCTCGAAGATGCGCACCAGGCCGGTCAGGGCGGACGCCTCGACGATCTCGGCGGTGCGTTCACTGACTGCCGCCGTAATCATGCCCATTCTTCCACGCAGTGGGCGAAGGCCTCGCGGAAGGCGGCTTCCGGCAGGTCGCGGCCGATGAACACCATGACGCTTTCGCGCGGTTCGTCGTCGCGCCAGAGTCGGCAATTCTCGCCCCCCATGATCCTATGCACGCCCTGGAACGCCACCTTGTGGGGATTGCCCTCGACGCAGAGGAGGCCCTTGTAGCGCAGCATGTCGGCGCCGTGCCGCTCCACCAACAGGGCCATGACCAGCTCCAGCTTGTCCAGGTCGTAGGGGCGGGTTTCGCGGATGACGAAAGCCTTCACGCGGTCGTCATGGGTATGCCGGTCCTCGCCCAGGAAATCGGGCTCGATGGCGAGGATGTCATCGAGGTTGAAGCCCTGGATGTCGAGGATGTCGGCCACGTCGGTCTGGCCGAAGTGGACCCGCCGTATCGGCGCGCGCGGGTTCATGGCGCGCAGGCGGCGTTCGAGAACTGCCACTTCGGTTTCCGTGCAGAGGTCGGTCTTGGACAGCAGCAGGCGGTCGGCGAAGCCCACCTGCTCCATGGCCTCGTGGTGGGCATCCAGTTGCGCGTTGGCATGGCAGGCGTCCACCACGGTGACGACGGCATCCAGGCGAAAGTCGGCATGGATGTCCTCTTCCACGAAGAAGGTCTGCGCCACGGGGGCCGGATCCGCCAGTCCGGTGGTTTCGATGATCACCCGCTCGAAGTCGTGTCCGCCCCGCTTCCGCCGGTCCGCCAGTACCCCGAGGATGCGCACGAGATCGCCCCGTACGGTGCAGCAGATGCAGCCGTTGTTCATGACCACGATCTGCTCGCCCGGTGCCTCCACCAGCAGGGCGTCGTCGATGCCCGCCTCGCCGAATTCGTTCTCGATGACGGCGATGCGGCGGCCGTGTCGCTCCGTGAGGATGCGGTTCAGCAGGGTGGTCTTGCCGGCGCCGAGAAAGCCGGTCAGGACGGTGACGGGAATGCGTTCATCCATGGGCGCGTCCGCATCCGGGTACCGGTCAATGCGTGTGGGCGCCGAGCATCACCACCCAGACGCCGGCACCGAGCAGGGCGAACTGGATGGCGAAATCGCGCGGCTTGCGCTGCCGCTGCAAGAGGGGCACCAGGTCGGCGACGGCGATGTAGAGGAAGCTGGCGGCGGCCAGGGCGAGCACGTAGGGTATGGCGCCGCTCACGCCCTGCAGCATGGCCCAGCCGAGCACGCCGCCGAGCACCGCGGCGGCGCCCGACAGCAGGTTCATGGCGAGGGCGCGGACGCGGCTGTAGCCGGCGGCGAGCAGGACCATGAAATCGCCCACCTCCTGCGGCACCTCGTGGGCGATGACGGCGATGGCGGCGGCGACGCCCAGGCTGGTGTCCTGCAGGAAGGCGGCGGCGATGAGCACGCCGTCGACGAAATTGTGCAGGCCGTCCCCCACCACGATCATGGCGCCGACCGGCTCGTGGCGGTGAGCGTCCGCATGATGAGCATCGGTGTGGTCATGCCGCCAGAGGGCGGTCTTTTCCAGGGCGAAGAACAGGAAGATGCCGGCCAGCACGGTGAGGCCGGCGGCATGCGGATCGAGCAGTTCCGCCGCCTCCGGCAACAGGTTGAGCAGCGCGGCGGCGAGCAGCACGCCGGTGGAGAAGCCGACCAGGCGCGGCGCCCAGCGGCGCAGGACGGTGAGCGACAGGGTCGCCGCCAACAGCACGGAGAGGACGCCGCCCGCGAAGGTGGCGGCAAGGATGTAAACCAGGGTCAAGGCGGCGGTCCGGCACGATGCAATCGGCTTGCATGGTAGGGCGGAGCGCCACCATATGCAACTGTGTTGCGTTTTGCCTTGCCGGGGGTTCGCCGCGCGGGTCAGGCCGCGCCGCAGGCGTCGCACGTGCCGTGCAGGGTCAGTTCGGTGCTCTCGCAGTGAAAACCGGGCGGAAGTCCCTGTGCCGCCGCCGGTTGCGGCAGGTCCAGGCAGAACACCCGGCCGCAACGCAGGCAGTGGAAATGGGCGTGACCATGGTCCTCGCCGGCCACCGCGTTGAAGCGCCAGACGCGGTCGCTCCCCTCGATGCGGTGGGCCAGGCCGCGCACCACCAGCCAGTCGAGGGCGCGGTAGAGGGTGACCCGGTCCGCGCGCAGGCCGCGCGCGCGGGCCGCGGTTTCCACTTCCAGGTGGGTCATGGCGTTGGGCGCGGCCAGCAGGATGTCCAGCACCATGCGGCGCGCGGGGGTCAGACGACCGCCGCTTTCCGGGGACTCGGCGTGGGCGTGGACGGTCTGGGAAGACATGGCTGGGCGGGTGACTTTGCGGCGAAGGCGGAGAAGTATGCCGCCGGCATACGGGACTGTCCAAGCCGCGCGGAGCGGAGTTATGCTGCGTCCGCCGGCGGGGACGCGGCGGGGAGGATCAGCGCATGCATCGCGCCTCATCCCCCGCCGAGCGCCGATCCTCCGGCCACCACCAACGTAATCATTCGGAGAGGAGTCCAGCATGAACCACACCCTATCGCGTGTTTCCCTCGTTACCGCCTTGCTGTTCGGTTTTGCCACGCAGACCGGGCTCGCCCAAGCCAGCGGCGATTTATCGGCCGAGGCGGTCAACACCCTGCTCAAGGACAAGACCGTATTCGCCTGGCACGAGAAGGGGCGCTTCAACTTCACCAGTTATTTCGCCGCGGATGGCTCGGTCAAACAGGCCAACGAGAAGGGCGAGAATCTCAGCGGCTCCTGGCGTGTGGACGGCGACGGCACGCTCTGCGTGACCTCGGCCGGCCGCGGCGATCCCAATTGCGGCAAACTCCAGGCCAACGGCGACGGCACCTACAAGCGCATGCTGGTCAACAGCCGCAACCTGATGGGCGGCGCCATACATTTCGCCACCTTCAAGCGCTTTGAGAGCGGAAACTCGCAGGGCTTGTGATCCCGGCCGCCGGAGCCGGGCCGTTCCACCGCGTTGCACCACTCGGAACGAGCCCCTGCCAGAGGACGCGAGCAACAACTCTAGGTGAAAGAAGCGTTCCGCCGTCCAGGCCGTAGCGGCGTGGACGCATGCCCCAGACGGGGACATTGGGTACAGTATCGGCATGGTCACCCATCGGAGACTGCCGCCATGACCGCCATCAGGACCCTCCTCGCCGCCACCGATCTTTCCGCTCCCGCCCACCGCGCCGTCGCCCGCGCCTTTCATCTGGCCGCCGGGCGCGGCGCCACGCTGGAACTGATGCACGTGATCCCGTCGGGCGCGGTGGACGCCCTGCGCCGCCTGCTGGGCGTGGCCGTGGCACCGGTGGAGCAGCGCATCTTCGACCAGGCCCGCGACCAGTTGCGCGTGTTGGCCGGCGAACTGGCTCCCGCGCACGGCGTGGCAGCCAGCACCCACCTCACCACCGGCGCCACCCTCAGCGCCATCCTCGATCGCGCCGACGCTCTCGACGCCGACCTGCTGGTGGTGGGCGCGCACGGCGAGGGCTACCTGGGCCACCTGCTGCTGGGCACCACCGCCGAACGCCTGTTGCGCCGCACCCGCCGCTCGGTCCTCATGGTGCGGCAGACGCCGCACGAGGCTTACCGCCGAATCCTGGTGCCGGTGGATTTCTCGCCGTGGTCGGTGCCCGCCCTGGGCCTGGCACGGGCCGTCGCGCCGGACGCGGAACTGGTGCTGCTGCACGCCTTCGAGGCGCCGTTCGAAGCCAAGCTGCGCTTCGCCGGCGTCGCCGAGGAAGACATCGCCCGCTATAGCGCCGAGACCGGCCGCGAGGCTCTGCGACGCCTGCACACGGTGGCCGAGGAGGCCGGCCTAGGCTCCGGCGACGCCCGCTTCGAGGTGCGCCACGGCGAAGCGCCCCGCGTCATCCTGAGCCAGGAACAGGAACTGGACTGTGACTTGGTCATCCTCGGCAAGCATGGCCAGGGGGTGATGGAGGAACTGCTGCTGGGCAGCGTCACCAAGCACGTGCTGGCGGAAGCCACCTGCGACGTGCTCGTCGCCAGCGCGCCGGACCCCGCCCCCTGACCGGACCCGGTCAGACTCGCGCCGTGCACGCCCGGCGCGCCGGTAGAATGCCCGCATGGACCTGATCAACCAGCTGGTATTGGCGGGCGCCGCCCTGCTCCTGCTCGCCATTCTCGCCAGCGCCCTGTCCTACCGTATCGGCATGCCCCTGCTGCTGGTATTCCTGGCGGTGGGCATGCTGGCCGGCGAGGACGGGCCGGGCGGCTTCGTCTTCAACGACGCCGGCATCGCCTACACGGTCGGCAGTGTCGCGCTGGCGGTGATCCTGCTGGACGGCGGCCTCAACACCCGCACCGAGAGCTTCCGCGCCGGCCTGCGCCCCGCTTTTGTGCTGGCCACCCTGGGGGTGGTGCTGACCTGCCTGGTCACCGGCCTGTTCGCCGCCTGGCTGCTGGGCTTCGGTCTGCTGGAGGGGCTCCTGCTGGGGGCCGTGGTCGGTTCCACCGACGCGGCCGCGGTGTTCGCGCTGCTGCGCGCCAAGGGGCTCAACCTCAAGCAGCGGGTTTCAGCCACCCTGGAAATCGAGTCCGGCAGCAACGACCCCATGGCGGTGTTCCTCACCATCGCCATCCTGGAACTGCTGCTGGCCGGCAAGAGCGCGCCGGACCTCGGCATGTTCAGCCTGTTTGCCGTGCAGATGGGGATGGGCCTGCTGGCGGGCCTGGCCGGTGGCCGCCTGCTGGCCTGGCTGACCAACCGCCTGCCGCTGGAGGCGGGCATGTATCCCATGCTGGTGCTGGCCGGCGGCCTGGCGCTGTACGGAGTCACCACGGTGCTGGGCGGCAGCGGCTTCCTGGCCATCTACCTGGCCGGCGTGGTATTCCGTCACCGGGCGCCACGCGAGTCCGGCAACATCCTGCAGGTACACAATGGCCTGGCCTGGCTGGCCCAGATCGGCATGTTCCTCATGCTGGGCCTGCTGGCGACCCCCAGCAAGCTCCTGGAGCACGCCCTGCCGGCGCTGGCCATCGCCCTTGCCCTCATATTCCTGGCGCGGCCGCTGGCAGTCTGGTTGTGCCTGTTGCCGTTCAACTTCCCCAGGCGGGAACAGGTCTTCATCGCCTGGGTCGGGCTGCGCGGCGCGGTGCCCATCATCCTGGCCCTGTTCCCGCTGCTGGCGGGCCTGCCGGAAGCCCCCCTGATCCTGGAGGTGGCCTTCTTCGTGGTGCTCATCTCCCTCACCCTGCAAGGCTGGACCATCCCCGGCCTGGCGCGCCGCCTGCGCCTGGAAGTGCCGGCTGCGCCGGAGCCTGGCGAACGCCTGCGGCTGGCGGCCGGCAACGGCGGGGAACACGCCCTGCTCGGCTACCGCCTCGCCGCCTCCGCCCCGGCCGTGAACCATAGCCTGGAGGAACTGCGCCTGCCGGCGGGCGCCTGGCCCCTGACAGTGCTGCGCGACGGCGTACCGCTCCAGCCGGCGGCGGCGGACAGGCTGCGCGCCGGCGACTGGCTCTACGTGATGGCGCGCGAATCCGACAACGCCCTGCTGGCAGACTTGCTGGCCCCGGCGACCGCGCCCGCCTACCTGGAAAAACGCCAGTTCTACGGCGACTTCATCGTCCACGGCGACGCCGACCTGGACAGCCTGGTGGAGCAATACGGGCTCGACACGCCCAACCTGCCGAGCGGCATGACCCTGGCGGAATATCTCACAGGCACGCTGCGTGGCCTGCCCGTCGCGGGCGACCGCGTGCGCCTGGGCAAGCTGGAACTGGTGGTGCGGGAGGTGGAGGCGGGGCGTATCCAGCGCGTCGGCCTGCGCATTCCCACCCACCTGGATTGATCCGGCCCCGCCCTGCTGGCGAAGCGGCGGGGCTTCGGCACAGGCGGACTCAACAGCGACGGTCGAGAACTCGGGAGCGATTCCACGGTCATTCAGGGCGATACCCCGATGCCGTCCACGCGGATTGAAATGCGCGCGCCCACCCCGACATGCATTGCATCCCACATCCGCCGGCGGACTTCGCCGCTTTTCTCCAACCCGGCCAGGAACACCATGCGCCATGCACGCCCGCTCTGACCGTTCCCCGTCCGGCCGCTTCGGACTGCGCGGGTTCCTCCAGCGCGGGGCACTGTTCACCGCGCTCTGGTGGGTCCTGGCGGAAGGGCGCGCCGACGCCTGGGGAATCGGCGCCGTCAGCGTGCTCCTGGCCACGGCGGCCAGTCTGGCGCTGGCCCCGCCCGGCCCGGGGCGTCTCTCGGCCATCGGCCTGCTCGGCTTCGCGGCTTTCTTCCTGGCTCAATCGGCGCTGGGCGGCATCCAGGTGGCGGCGCGCGCCTTTCGCCCGCGCATGGATCTGGCCCCCGCCCTGGTGGAGGTGCCTATCACGCTGCCGGATGGCGCCGCCAGAATCCTGTTGGTCAACACCCTGAACCTGCTGCCGGGCACCGTCAGCGTCGGCCTGCGCGGCGATCGCCTGTGCATGCACGTGCTCGATGACCGCCTGCCGGTCGCCGCGGAGGTGCGGCAGGTGGAGGCGCGCATCGCCCGCATGCTGGAGTTGCCGGCATGACCGGCCTGGAAGCCCCCCTCGCCCTGTTCCTGCTCGTCAACCTGCTGGCGGCGCTGATCCGCGCAGCGCGCGGGCCGACGCCGGCCGACCGCATGCTGGCCGCCCTGCTGTTCGGCACCACGGGGGTGGGCGTGCTGTTGCTGATGGCGCATTCGCGCGAGGCGGTGGCCATGCCCCTGGTCGACACCGCGCTGGTCCTTGCCCTGCTCGCCGCCATCGCCGGGGTGGCCTTCGCGCGGCGGGCCTGGCAGGCGGCGGGGAGGGACGATGACGCCGCTTGAGGCGCTCAGCGCCCTGTTGCTGCTGGCCGGTGCCGCCTTCTACCTGGCCGGCACCGTCGGCCTGCTGCGCTTTCCCGACGTCTATGCCCGCCTGCATGCCCTCACCAAGGCGGACAACCTGGGCCTCGGCCTGATCGCCCTGGGCCTGGCTCTGCAGGCGGAGAACCCGGCGGCCGGTCTGAAAATCCTGCTGGTCTGGCCCCTGGTGCTGGTGGCCAGCGCGGCAGTGAGCTTCGCCATCGCCCGGCGCGCGCACGAGCTGGGCATCCTGCCGGCGGGCGCGGAGTCGCCGGCGCCCCCGGCCCCTCCGCCCGAGGGGGAGGCGAGGATCATGCCGCCCGGAGATCGCGCATGAGCCTGGCCTTCGACGCGCTGCTGGCCCTGGCCCTGCTGTGGAGCGCCTGGCGCAGCCTGGCCACGCCGGACCTGACGCGGGCGGTGGTGATGTTCATCGTCTTCGGCCTGCTCATGGCGCTGGCCTGGGCGCGCCTGGACGCCCCCGACATCGCCCTGGCCGAGGCGGCCATCGGCGCCGGCCTGACCGGCGCCCTGCTGCTCGATGCCCTCGGCGCCTTCGGCGAACGACGCGGCGGAGACCGACCATGAACGCCCCGGCGCGTCTGGCCGTGGTGGGGTTCGCCTTGGCGCTGGCCGGCGCCCTGGCGACGGCCGTCCTCGATCTGCCCGCCGCCGCCGTCGACCTGCCCGCGGCGGTGGCGGAGAACCTCTCCACCAGCGGCGTCGAGCACCCGGTCACCGCCGTCCTCCTCAACTTCCGCGGTTACGACACCCTGCTGGAGATCGCCGTGCTGCTGCTCGCCCTGCTCGGCATGCTGGCGGTGGCAAAACCCGAGGCGGTCGCGCCGGAGCCGTCCGCCGCCGACCCGATGTTGCGCTTTCTCGCCAGCGTCGCCGTGCCGCTCATGATCCTGGCCGCCGGTTATCTGCTGTGGGCCGGCGCGCACCGTCCCGGCGGCGCCTTCCAGGCCGGCGCCGTGCTGGCGGCGGCGGCGGTGCTGCTGCACCTGGCGGGTCGCCTGCCGGCCTGGGCGTCCCCCTCCCGAATGCTGCGCCTGGGGCTGGTCGGCGGCTTCCTGATCTTCCTGGCGGTGGCCGCCGCGCTGCTGGCGCAGGGGGCCCTGCTGCGCTATCCGCCGGCCCACGCCGGAGCGCTGATCCTGCTCATCGAAGCCGGCCTCACCCTGTCGCTCGGCCTCATCCTCGCCGGCCTCTTCCTGGTCCTGGCCCGGCGCCCCGCGTCTCCCCGCGCAGGCGTCGGGGAAGAGGGTAAATCATGACTCCGGGCCTGCTCTATGCCCTGACCGGCATCGCCCTGTTCGCGCTGGGCCTGGCCGGGGTGATCCTGCTGCGGCAGACCCTGCGTCGCATCCTCGCCTTCAACCTGATGGGCAGCGGTGCCTTCCTGGTGCTGGTGGGGCTGGCCCAGCGCGGCGGCGTGGTCGATCCGGTGCCGCAAGCCATGGTGCTCACCGGCATCGTCGTCGCGGTGGCTTCCACCGCCCTCGCTCTGGCTCTGGCGCGGCGCCTGGCCGAAGATGGACACGAGGATGGCTGATACCTTCCTGGATCCCCTGCCCTGGCTCATCATCCTGCCGCTGGCCTGGGCCTCGCTGGCCTTCCTGGTCGGCGAAGGACGCGGCGGGCGGCTGGCCGTCGCCGGTCTGGCCGTGCAACTGGCGCTGGCGCTGATTCTGGCCGTTCAGGTCATGGCGCAAGGTGCCCGCGTGCATGCCGTCGGCGGCTGGGGCGCGTCCCTCGGCATCGACCTGCTGGCGGACGGCCTCTCCGTGGCGATGCTGCTGCTCACCCAGGCGGTGGCCCTACCTCTGGCGGTCTACGCCCGCGCCTATTTCAGCGAAGTGGCGCAAACCACGTTCTGGCCGCTGGCCGGCTTCCTGCTGGCGGCGCTCAATGCCCTGTTCCTGTCCGCCGACCTGTTCAACCTCTACGTCACCCTGGAATTGCTGAGTCTGGCGGCGGTGGGCCTGGTGGCGATGAGTGGCAAGCCGGCGCAGGTAGACGCGGCCCTGCGCTACCTGCTGGTCAGCCTGACCGCCTCCGGTGCCTACCTGATGGGGGTGGCCCTGATCTACGGCGCTTACGGCACGGTCTCCCTGGCCGGCCTGGCACCCCTGGTCGGCGCCGATCCACCCCTGATCACCCAGTTGGCGGCGGGCCTCATGCTGGCCGGGCTGCTCGCCAAGACCGCCCTGTTTCCCTTCCACTTCTGGCTGCCGGCGGCCCACGGCGGCGCGCCTGCGCCGGTGTCGGCGCTGCTCTCGGCCCTGGTGGTGAAGGCCACCTTCTATATGGTGCTGCGCCTCGCGCTGGGGCCGTTCGCCGCCCTGGCGGACGATGCCGCGCCGCTGCTTGGCGCCCTGGGCGCGGCGGCCATCCTGTGGGGCTCCTGGCGTGCCCTGACCACCCACCACATCAAGATGCTGGTGGCCTGGTCCACGGTAGCCCAGCTCGGCTATCTGTTTCTGCTCTTCCCCCTGCTGGAGCCGGGAGGAGCGGCCCTGCGGGCGGGGGTGATGCAGGCCTTCGCCCACGGCCTGGCGAAGGCGGCCATGTTCGCGGCCGCCGGGGTGCTCATGCTGTCTACCGGGCGGGATACCCTGGAGGGCCTGGCCGGGGTGGCGGGACGGGTGCCGGTCACCCTGTTCGCCTTTGCCCTCGCCGGCGTGACCCTCATGGGACTGCCTCCCTCCGGCGGCTTCCTGGCCAAGTGGCTGCTCATCGAGGCGGCCCTGGAGCAGGGCCAGTGGGGCTGGGTGGTGGTGGTGATCGGCGGCGGCCTGCTGGCGGCGGCCTACGTGTTCAAGGTGCTGCGCCAGGCTTTCCTGCTGGCGCCGGCCTCCGCCCACTTCCACCGGGTGCCCCGGGCCATGGAATGGAGCGCTTTCCTGCTCGCGGCCGCCAGCGTGCTGATTGGCCTGAGGGCGACGGAAGGGGTGGCACTGCTGGGCGTGGAGTTCGGGCCATGACGCATACCGTCGACCCCCATGCCCTGCCGGCGCAGGCGGTGCTCTCCGCCCTGGACAGCCCGCGCCGCGGCTTGACCGGGCAGGAGGCCGTCACCCGCCTCGCCCGCCATGGTCGCAACCTGCTGCCGCCGCCGAAGCGGCGCGGCCCGCTGCTGCGCTTCCTGCTGCAGTTCCACAACGTGCTCATCTACGTGCTGCTGGTCGCCGCCGGGGTCACCGCCGCGCTCGGCCACTGG